>NZ_JAMYPB010000051.1:0-42983 GCF_040320135.1 Mesorhizobium sp. M0772
CCGGGGAGTCTCCCCCCGCGGCTGACTAGAACCCCCCCGGGGTCGTTTTTTGGGCCCACGGCTCCGCCCTGTGGCCCAGCCGACCAACACGTCTGGCCATGGCCATGGCGGCGGACGGGTCGCGGTCGTCAGGCGCGAGCTTGGACGAAGTGACAAGCAGCTTCTCCTGATCGGCCCGCGACTTCGGCTCGATCGCGATTTGCAGCAGAGGCCAGGGCGCGGCGGACTTTTCCATCATGCCATGGTTGCAGATCGATCGGATGACCGCAACGGTGTCTACGCCCGGCCGCCCGTCCCTTTCGCTTCCTGACTGTGGACGCGCGCCAGAAAATCGCGCACCAGCGGAAGCGCCTCATCGAAATGGGTTTCGAGCAACCAGTGGCCGGCGCCGCCGATGAGATGAAGTTCTGCTTCCGGCAAATCGCGCTGGTAGGCATGCGCCGATTGCGCCGGCATGTAACCATCCTCGGGACCCCAAACGATGAGCGTCGGAGGTTGGTGCTCGCGCAGATAGCTCTGATAGCGGGGGAACCAGCCGAGGTTCGCCTCCAACTTCTCCATCAGGTTGACCGCGAGCCGCCGGCGGATCGGCGTGTCCATCAAAGGCCAGTGGAGTTTCCAAAGATCGGGAGGCACGCGCTCGGCTACAGCGTCATCCACCTCTCCGACAAACTCGTGCCGGAAGCCCTCCTCGCTTACCGCCTCTTCCAACGGCCGATGCTTTTCGGGCGTCTTCTCATTCCAATAGGCTTTTATGGCGGCGTATTTCGGCCCGAGAACGTCCTCGTAGATGTCACCGTTCTGGATAATGAGTGCGGCGATGCGCTCGGGATGTGCGATGGCGTGGCGCAGTCCGATCTGAGAGCCATAATCGTGCAGCCAGAGCGCATAGCGCGACGTGCCGAGCGCATCGGCGAAAGCTGTCAGAAACCCGGCATAGGCATCGAAAACATAGCCAAAGTCCGACATTTCGGGCGTGCCGCTGTAGCCAAAGCCGGGAAAGTCCGGCGCGAATGTATGCCAGCGATCGGCAAGTGCCGGCATCAACCGTCGGAATTGATAGGACGAGCACGGATAGCCGTGCGGCAGGAGAAGGACGGGAGCATCAGGCGGGCCGTCTTCGCGATAGAAGATGCTGTTTCCGTCAATGTCGATCCGGCGATGTTGCAATTATACCTCCTTGCTCAAAGCTTGCCCGCCACTTTGTTTACGGCGCTCCGGCAAGAAGGTTCCCTTGAAGTCAGGGCGTGACGGCTTCCGGCTCTCCATTACCCGACAGGATCTGCAGCGTTCCGTGCGTGGCGTTGCGGAACGCATCGTCGAAACTGACGCCACGTACCTGCCAGCGATACTCCTTATCCTTGAAGCTGAGCCGCCAGTCGCCGACCCAGCCCAGCGCTTCCTGGCGCCATACCAAAGTGCCGGCAAGCAGGGTGTCCCCATCCAGCGTGTTGGCCACGTCGGCGAGCGCGACGTCGGACGGCCGAGGCAACTCCAGCGGCAAACCGGTCCGGTGCGCCGCGTCCGCCAGCGCAACGCGCATATCCGCCGCAAGCTCGCCGCCGCCATCGCGCACCAGCGTGAAGCCGTCGCCTTTCATCGGCCTTACATCCAGCAGTGCGACGATTTTTGGCCGCGGCACCGCCCACGGTTTGCGCCCGAGCGACGCCAGCAAGGCATCGATCTTGTCCGGGTCGAAATCGGCGGTGATGTAATGCGGCCGGTCGTGGGTGCCCTGCTCGTCATGCGGTGGGCGGTTGTTGAGCAGGTCGCGGTAGCCGACACCAGTGACATAGTCGGCCGCGTGCCGGCTCATGTCCGCAACACGCGGGTCGCCGATCAGCCGCGGGTCGCCGGAAACCTTGACCAGCACCTCTTCAAGGCACGGCGCCAGGCCCCACGCCCGGTTCTCCTCGCCAGTGCCGCTGGTCACCGATTGCGCGCGGTAGAGGCTGGCGGCGCGGTCGATGTCGGCGGCAGCGACCGGAAAGACAATCAGCACAGCCAGCGCCGCTGCCACAAAGCCCAATTTCAAGCATCCAGGCACCCGCCGACCCTCCCGAAACGGTCCGGAACATCCGTTGGAGCCATACTCCTGATCATCAGGGAATTTCAAGGTGCCGCCCATCAAGGCGTATCGCCGACGATGCGCCGGTGTACGCCGTCCAGGCTCTCGGTGAGCGCCTCGAACACGTTTCGCGCCGTGAGTTCGTGAAGAACCTGTTCGTTGATGCCGCCGCGCGTCGCATAGTCCTGCGCCAGATGCATGAAGTCGGCATCCGGCGACATATCAGGAGCGCTTCCCAAGGCTTTGAAAAGCGATGCGATGTAATCGCGCCCCTTTCCTTCCTCGACGCCATTCTTCTTGAGCCAGCTGTTGATCGTATCGAGATATCTGAAGTAGCTGGCATAGGTCGCGGCGACCACGCTCAGCGCATTGAATTCGGCTGGGTTCTCGACCTCGATCACCTTCCCCAGACTGCCGAACAAGGCAGCGACAGTGGCATCCGGCGGGCAGATGATCGTTGCCCCCAGCCGGTGGGCAATCATCGGCATGGGCAGCGCTTTCGTCACCTGGTGCGCGGGTGCGGTCAAGCCGGCAATCTCCTCGCGCGGCAGCGTGGCGATCAAGCTGATGAGGTGATGCTCGCGCCGAAACCGCAAACCCGGCAGGACGTCATTTGCGGCCGGACAGCCAGCATGACTAGGTCGCATTGATCGAGAACCGCCTGATTGTCATCAGCGATACAAACATCCGGATAACGGGCTGCCAGCTCTGCGGCGATCTCTTCATTGCGCGGCGACAGCAGCACGGAGACGGAGTTATCCGCGACGGATTTGAGCCCGCTGACAATGGCCGCTGTAAGGGCACCCGTGCCGATGAAGCCAAGTTTCATCGCGCCTGTCTCTGGTTCATCGGTCACAGCGGCGCATGCTCGAGCCGTACCTGATAGCTCAGCACGCGCTTTTCACCGGGCGCGATCAGCATCACGCCCGGCTTGTCCGCGAACTCGCCATCGAAATCCACGGGGCTGGCAAGCCCGTGCCAGGGTTCAATGCACAGGAACGGAGCGCCGCCCGGCTTCGACCAGATGCCCAATTCCCTAAAACCCTGCCACGACATCTCGATCGCCGCACCGTTCGCGGCGGCATAGCGCACGCTGGTGCTGGCCGGCCGGTGGAGGATCACGGCGTCTGCCTCGAACAGCTGTTCGGAAAGCGCCAGCGTTTTGCCTTCGATGGGCGTCGGCTGTGGTGCAGCCACCACCAGGCCATCCTTCAGCCGGCGGATCGGCGCCGGCTCGTCCTGGGCAAAGGTCAGGTGGTGGTCGGTCTTGGCGAGCCCCGGCTGCAATGGCCAATTGAAAGCCGGATGTGCACCGATGGAGGCTGGCAGCGTCTCGTCGCCGGCGTTGGCAATCTCGAAGCTCACACCAAGTTCGCGACGCTCGAGCGTGTAGGTGATGGCAAGGCGAAAGGCGAACGGATAGCGCGTGCGTGTATCGGCATCGTCGGTCAACACCAGCGTGCAGGATCGGGGGCTCGCGTCAGCCCACACAAACGGCTTGTCGCGGGCAAATCCGTGCTGCGTCAGGGGATAGACCTGGCCCCGATGGCGGAGCTGGTCGCCCGCCAGCCGGCCGACGATCGGAAACAGCACCGGCGAATGCCGCCGCCATTCCGGCCCGGCCTGCCACAAAAACTCCAGACCCTCGGCATTGCGCAAGGAGATGAGCTCGGCCCCCTGCCCGACAATGGTTGCCGAGATGCCGTCGCCGTGAAGCGTCAGTTGTTCCATGCGTTCTCGCGGAAAGCTGCGTGCGAGCGGCAGGTTAGCAAAAGCCCGCATGGACTCAAGGGCGCAGCGACATCGCGCTGATAGAGGAGCGATGTCTCCACGCCAAAACGACAGTGGCCGGAGATTCTCCTCCGGCCACTGCGAGATCGAGATTGTTGCCTTGCTACGGTTCGACTATTCGCGCTCGCCGGTGAAATTCAGCAACAGCTGGAAGATGTTGACGAAGTTCAGGTACAGTGACAGCGCGCCGAAAACGGCAAGCTTCTGCTGCGATTCCGCGTCGAAATTCTCCGCATACTGTTCCTTGATCGTCTGCGTGTCCCAGGCGGTCAGGCCGACAAAGACGGCAATGCCGATCACCGAGATGGCGAACTGCAGCGCGGTCGAGCCAAGGAAGATGTTGACGACGCTGGCGATCACCACACCGATCAGGCCCATGATCAGGAAGGACGAGAACTGGGTCAGGTCGCGCTTGGTCGTGTAGCCGTAGAGGCTGGTGGCGCCGAACATCGTGGCGGTGATGAAGAAGGTGCGCGCGATGCTGGTGCCTGTGAAGACCAGGAACACCGAAGCCAGCGACAGCCCCATCACCGCGCAGAAGGCCCAGAACATCGCCTGGGCGCTCGCCGCCGACATCGTCTGCATCTTGAACGAGAACAGCAGCACGAAGGCGAGCGGCGCCAGCATCACCACCCATTTCAGCGGGCTGGAAAAGATCGGCACGTAGAGGGCCGGCGTCGAAGCGACCACCATGGCGACGATGCCGGTGACGACGAGGCCGATGCCCATATAGTTATAGACACGCAGCATGTGGCTGCGCAGGCCCTCGTCATAGACGGCGCCGGCGCGCGCGCCAGTGCCCATGCGGTATCCGAGGTCAGGGGTATTCATGCGGGTTCTCCTTATGTGGTCTCAGTAAAGTGTCCTGATCAGTAAAGTGTCTTGGCAAGCGTCTCGGCGGCGCGGTCGAGGTCGTGGACATCGCTGCGCGCGACGACCGCGTACGCGACCTCGCCGATCTGGAAATAGGCAGAGGAGATGTCGCCGGAGGGCGCGATGGCAGGCTTGACCACGTCGAAGGTTCCAGGCCGGATCGCAAACAGCGAGACCAGCCCCATATCCTTCGTCTCCAGCGCCACTTCGACGCTCGGCCCGAAGCGCGACGGATAGATCTGCACGTCGCGGACCTTCCAGTCCTTGGGCAGCGATGGCATGACGATTGCGGTGGCGGCGCGGATTTCGTCGCCATTGTAGTTGGGCGCCTCCAGCTGCGAGGGCATCGCCTCGCGCATGAGCGTCGTCTTGTGCGCCCGGATCGCTTCTTCGACATAGGCGGGCGGCGGCGGCGAAGCCACGACCTTGGTCACCAGCAGCGGCCCGAAGAGGCCGTTCGCCCGCCAGCCGGCAGCGACAAAGACGGCGACCGCGGCCGCCCGCTGCAGCACGGCGAAGACGCGGCGACTGGCCAGCCCCCTGCCCAGCCGGCGCGCGACTTCCGTCGTCGCCGGCCGCGCCATGCCTGTGGAAGCAGCCAGCGCCAGGCGCAGTTCGTCGCGCGTCCTCAAGTCGGACATCACCCGCGCCGCAGCCTCCGGACGAGCCGACAGGAACGCCTCGACCTCGATGCGGCGCGCGACATCCAGCTGGTCGTCGACATAGGCGTCGAGATCGGTATCGGTCACCGGGTCCCGCAACAGGTCGGTCATGACGGGTCTCCCACGATCCTCAGATGGCTTTTGGCCGGCGAAGGTGCAGCGTTTTCCATCTCGCGCAGTGCTGCGCGCGCCCTGCCGATGCGCGACATCAGCGTGCCCAGCGGCACCCCGCTGGCGTCGGCGGCCTGCTGGTAGGAAAGGCCCTCGATGGCGACCAGATGCAGCGCCGAACGCTGCTCCTCCGGCAGACTGAAAAAGGCCTCGCGCACCTGCGCCAGGCGCACGGAATGTTCCTGCGGCGCCGGCGTGCTGGCATCGGTGAGATAGCCGGCCTGCTCGACGCGCACCGCTTCCGACCGGCGCGAGCGCATCTTGTCGATGAAAGCGTTGTGGACGATCGACAGCAGCCATGCCCGCAGATTGCCGCCCGAGCGGAATGTGTCGCGCCGCTCATAGGCGCGCACCAGCGCATCGTGCACCAGATCCTCGGCGTCAGTGCCGTCGCGCGTCAGCGAGCGTGCGTAGCGCCTGAGCGAACCCAGCTGTCCGACAATATCGAAGCGTGGCATCGACCGTTTCATGCCCTGTTTACGAAACAGGCGGGGATCTTAATCCATCGCCACTAAACTTTTTTGCGTCGCCACAATAGGCATCATGCAATCAGAAGTCCGCTTCGCAATCACCCCATCTCCCGCGCGGCAGATGTTTGCTCTATGATGACGATCTAGCCTTCTCCGTCGTTGCCGGGAGCAAAAGATGGCCAATGGTAGTCGTGTAACGGGTTTTGCGGCGCTGCCGGTCGTCGGCAGGGTGTTCATCATCTTTGGCATTGTCGGACTGATCGCTTCCGGCGTGCTGGCCATCGTCGAGATGTACGGCCCTCGTACCGCTTCGGCGACAGGCAGGATTGTCGCCGCCGAATACAATCCCCGCATCGAGTTCTCGACCGCCGACGGCACCGTCATCCGCTTCAACAATGCCGTCCATAGCTCGTTCTGGGGCGATGGCGACAGCGTCCCTGTCGCTTACGACCCAACCAATCCGCAAAATGCCTCGGTCGACAGCTTCGCCGGACGCTGGTTCCTTGCCGGGCTGGCCGGCATGCTCGGCGGTTTCTCCCTGCTGACCGGCATCGGTCTCACCGTGATTGGACGGGTGCTTATCCGGCGGATTGGAATGAACCCGTCGCCATAGCCGCCGACCCCTGCCGTACAGACAAAGCTTGGCGTAACGGTCCAGCACGCTAGCGGACTGGCGCAAGTGGAAGCACTGGCGAAACGCGGCCGCTTTGCGTATTACTCCGCCGCCATTGGAGCCGTATTGATGTTCGAGACCCTGCAACCTGCCCCGGCTGACAAGATCATCGCCTTGATCGGCCTCTATCGCGCCGATCCGCGCCCCGGCAAGATCGATCTCGGCGTCGGCGTCTACAAGGACCGCGACGGCAGGACGCCGGTCATGCGCGCCCTGCGCGAGGCCGAGAAGCGGTTGCTGCAGGGCCAGGACACCAAGACCTATCTCGGCCTTGCCGGCGACACCGGCTTCAACACGGCGATGGTCAAGCTGGCCTTCGGCCCCGCTGCCGACATGACGCGCATCCGCGCCGCGCAAGCGCCTGGCGGTTCCGGCGCGCTGCGGCTGGTGGCGGAGCTGTTGAAGCGGACCCGCCCCGACGCAACCGTCTGGCTGTCGGACCCGACATGGCCGAACCACCCGCCGGTGATGCGCGGGGCCGGCCTCAAGGTGCGCGATTATCCCTATTTCGATGCCGTTTCCGGCGCGGTGCGCTTCCACGAGATGCTGGCAACGCTTGGCGCAGCCGAGCCCGGCGATATCGTGCTGCTGCATGGCTGCTGCCATAACCCGACCGGCGCCAATCTCGATATCGCGCAATGGGCCAGCGTCACCGATCTTGTCGTCGAGCGCGGGCTGTTGCCCTTTGTCGACATTGCCTATCAGGGCTTTGGCGAAGGCCTGGACGCCGATGCGGCCGGCTTGCGCCTTCTCGCGGGCAAGGTGCCTGAAATGGTCGTTGCCTCGAGCTGCTCGAAGAACTTTGCCGTCTACCGCGACCGCGTCGGCGCGGCGATGATCCTGGCGAAGGATAGCGCGCAAGCCGATGTCGCGATGAGCCAGATGCTGGCGGCGGCGCGCGCCATGTATTCGATGCCGCCGGACCACGGCGCCGCCGCCGTGCGCATGGTGCTGGAAGATGATGGCCTTCGCGCCGACTGGGAGGCGGAGCTGGAGGAGATGCGGCTGCGCATGCTGAGGCTGCGGGTCCAGTTCGCCGACGCGCTGCGCCGGCAGTCCAACTCCGACCGCTTCGACTTCATCGCCAGCCATCGCGGCATGTTTTCCAGGCTTGGCCTGACCGAGGCGCAAGTCGAGCGGCTGCGTGCCGAGCATGGCGTCTACATGGTCGGCGACAGCCGCATCAACGTCGCCGGCCTGCCCGAGGACGGCATGGATGACCTCGCCAAGGCGGTTGTGTCGGTACTCGGCTGATACGGCTGAGCTGTGGACAAGGTCAGGCCGCCAGCTGACAGCGTTGGCCGCACGACAGGCAGCGGGATAGCATTCGCCGCATGAAACCTTCGCGCGACATTTCCCGGCTGATCGAGATCATGGCGGCGCTCAGGGCGCCGAAGACCGGCTGTCCCTGGGACATCGAGCAGGATTTCTCGACCATCGCGCCCTATACGATCGAGGAAGCCTATGAGGTGGCGGACGCCATTGCGCGCGGCGATCTCGACGATCTGCGCGACGAATTAGGCGATCTCCTGCTGCAGGTCGTCTACCACGCGCAGATGGCTGAGGAAGCCGGCGATTTTGCCTTCGGTGATGTGGTCGAGGCCATCACCACCAAGATGATCCGGCGCCATCCGCATGTCTTCGGCGACGAGAAGGCGCGCAGCGCCGGCATGGCAAAGGGCATGTGGGAAAAGATCAAGGCTGAGGAAAAAGCCGAAAAGCGAAGTGCGCGCCTCGCCCGCGGCCTCGACCCCGAAGACCATGGCAAGGGTTTCCTGGACAGCGTGCCCGTCGCCCTGCCCGCTTTGACTCGTGCGCTGAAGCTGCAGGAAAAGGCAGCGCGTGTCGGTTTCGACTGGAGCGAGGCAGCACCCATCCTCGACAAGATCGAGGAAGAGATCGGCGAGCTGCGCGAGGCACTGGCTAAGGGCGAAACGGCTGAGATCAAGGACGAATTCGGCGACATGCTGTTTGCCGTCGTCAATCTGGGGCGTCACCTCAAGCTCGATTCGGAAGCGGCGCTTAGCGGCACCAACGAAAAGTTCCGCTCGCGCTTCCACTATGTCGAGCGCGCGATCGATGCATCGGGAAGCACGCTCGAAAAAGCCACGCTGGACGAGATGGAAGTGCTCTGGCAGCAGGCCAAGGGCGTGAAATAATCAGGCTTACTGCCTGTTTTTGCGGTGCAATCGGCTTTCGATCTCTTGCCGGGCGGTGTGCGTGGCCTTGAGTGCGATGGTCGCGCTGCCATCCTCATTGTCTACCCGCGAAACGACGTCGCCATTGCGGTATAGCCAGTCGACAAGGCCGAACTGCGGCGGTTCGATCGTCACCGTCAATTCCTCGAGTTCGCCCGACATCCTGGTCTCGATCAGCGCCTTCAGCGCATCGATGCCTTCGCCGGTGACGGCCGAGATGGCGATCGGCGGCGCCTTGTTGGCGTCAGTGCCGTCGGCGAGCAGGCGCTCCCGGTTGCCGTCGTCGAGAAGGTCGACCTTGTTCCACACTTCGACGACGCGCTTGGCATCGCCGGCATCGACGCCGAGATCGGCGAGAATGCGCTCGACGTCCTCGGCTTGCGCTGCGGTATCCGGATCCGAGATATCGCGCAGGTGGATGACCAGATCGGCCTCGACGACCTCTTCCAGCGTGGCCCGGAAGGCGGCGACCAGATGCGTCGGCAGGTCCGAAATGAAGCCGACTGTGTCCGACAGGATGATCGGCGTGCCGTGCGGCAGGCGCACGCGGCGCAGCGTCGGGTCGAGCGTTGCAAAAAGCATGTCTTCGGCCAGCACGTCGGCCCCGGTCAGCCGGTTGAACAGCGTCGACTTTCCGGCATTGGTGTAGCCGACAATCGCCACCACCGGGAACGGCACCTTCTTGCGCTTGGCGCGGTGCAGGTCGCGGGTGCGGCGCACCGTTTCCAGCTCATGCTTGAGCTTGATGATTTTTTCCTGCAGCTGCCGCCGGTCCGACTCGATCTGGGTTTCGCCGGGGCCGCCGAGGAAGCCGGCTCCGCCGCGCTGGCGTTCAAGGTGGGTCCAGCTCCGCACCAGGCGGCCCTTCTGGTAGTTGAGATGGGCAAGTTCGACCTGCAGCGTGCCCTCCTTGGTCCGCGCGCGCTCGCCAAAAATCTCCAGGATCAATCCGGTGCGGTCGAGCACCTTGGCATTCATTTCTTTTTCGAGATTGCGCTGCTGCACCGGCGTCAGCGGATGGTCGACGATGACCACCTCCGCGTGACCCTCTTTGACGATCTCGGCGAATTCCGCGACCTTGCCGCTGCCGAGCAAGGTTGCCGGGCGTGGATCGTTGACGGTGACCACCGCCGTGTGGATCAGATCCAGGTTGATGGCGCGGGCAAGGCCCACAGCTTCGTCGTGGCGCGCATCCGCCGAACGCGTCAGCCGTGGACGGTTCGTTTCGTCATCGTTGCGCTGATGCCGGGTAAGCACCGGCACAATGACAACCGCCCGGGTCGGACCTGTGGCTTCCGTCCCGGAATTATGTGCTGGTTTCCCGCGGACGCCGCGGTCCGCGTCTTTTTCACGTGCCAATCAGGCGCCCTGGCTTTCCTCGCCATCGAACATCTGAACCGGCTGGCTCGGCATGATCGTGGAAATGGCATGCTTGTAGACGAGCTGGGAGTGGCCGTCACGGCGCAGCAAAACACAAAAATTGTCGAAGGAAGTGACCACGCCGGTCAGCTTGACGCCGTTGATGAGAAAGATGGTGAGTGGATTTTTGCTCTTGCGAACAGAATTCAGGAACAGGTCCTGAAGGTTTTGCGATCGTTCCGCCATTGTTCTTGTCTTTCGCCGATCCCCTTCGGTTTGCAGGCTAATGCGCCAAATTAGCGGGCACATGTCAAGCTTGCAAACACCCCCTTGCCGTCAGTAACGACAAGCAGAACGAGATATATTGATGTGCAGTCCGTCTGTGCGGTTATCAGGCTGGACTTTTTTCCGCAACGTCAAAAAAGGCTTGCCGCAATGAAAGTGTTATCGAACCGGGGTGCCCATTGGCGACCGCGGCACCGTCGATTGCCACGACCGGCATGGCGATTGTCGTTGCCGAACTGATGAAAGCTTCTCGCGCCGCCTTGGCTTCAGTGACTGAAAACCCGCGCTCCTCGATCGTCAACCCGAGCTTTGCCGCCACTTCGAACATGGTCGTGCGGGTGATGCCGCGCAGGATGCCATGCTCCGCCGGCCGGGTGACCAGAACGCCGTCCCTTGTAACGATCCAGGCGTTGGACGAGCCGCCCTCCTTGACGTTGCCATCGGTGTCGACGAACCAGGCTTCCTGGGCGCCGGCCTCCTTGGCCTTCTGCTTGGCCAGCACGTTGGGCAGCAGGCCGGTGCTCTTGATGTCGACCCGGTCCCAACGGTTTTCCGGCACGGTGATGACCTTGATGCCCGCCTCGGCTCGCTTGGCGGCCGCCACCGGGTCGGCCTTTCTGGCCGTAATCACCAGCGATGACGGTGTATCGGCCGGGAAAACGAAGTCGCGGCTGGCAACACCGCGCGTAACCTGGACATAGACCAGGCCGTTGACGACGTGGTTGCGCCGGACGATTTCGCGCAGAAGAAGCGGCAGCACGCCCTTGGTGACCGGCCAGTCGATCGACAATTCGCTAAGCGAGCGGTTCAGCCGGGCAAGATGGCGCGGCATGTCGACGACAAAGCCCTGCGCCACCTCGCAGACCTCGTAGACGCCGTCGGCGAACTGATAGCCGCGATCCTCGATATGCACGGCAGCGTCGGCATGGGCGACATAGCGCCCGTTCACATAGGCAATGCGCGGCATGGGTTATCCCTCAGAACAGTCTCGCTATTTCTAGGCGATTCCGCCGCTGCCGTAACCGGCAATTGCACGGGCCACGGCCCGCTGGACCAACAACAATGGGGATCAGACCCCCAGCGACTTCAGTTTCCGGTGCAGCGCCGAGCGCTCCATGCCAATGAATTCCGCCGTCTTCGAGATGTTGCCGCCGAAACGGTTGATCTGGGCGATCAGATAGTCCTTCTCGAACTGTTCGCGCGCCTCGCGCAGCGGCAGCGCCATGATGTGCTGGTCGGACTGGTTCGGCGTGCGCGGCATGACATCGCCGATCTCCGACGGCAACAGGTCGGCGGTGATCGGCGCATCGATATCGTCGCCACGCGCCAGGATCATCAGCCGTTCGACATTGTTGCGCAGCTGGCGGACATTGCCCGGCCAGTTGTGCGCCTGCAGCACGGCAAGCGCATCGTCGCCGATGCGGCGCGGCTTGATGCCGGCCTGGCGAGCGATCTGCTTCATGAAATTGTCGACGAGATAGGGAATGTCCTCTCGCCGCTCGGCCAGGCCCGGCACCATGACCGGAACCACCGCCAGGCGGTGATAGAGGTCTTCGCGAAAACGGCCGTCGGCGATCATCGCCTCCAGGTTCTGCGAGGTCGAGGAGATGATGCGGACGTCGACCTTGACCCGCTTGGTGCCGCCGACCCGCTCGAACTGCTGTTCGACCAGCACGCGCAAAATCTTGTTCTGCGTCTCGCGCGGCATGTCGGCCACTTCGTCGATGTAGAGAATGCCGCGGTGCGCCTCTTCAAGCGCGCCGACCTTGCGCTCGGTGCCGTTCGATTCGGTGCCGAACAGCTCGATCTCCATGCGCTCGGGCGTGATGTTGGCCGCGCTCAGCGTCACGAACGGCGCGCCCTTGCGCGTCGACAGCGTGTGGATGGCGCGCGCGGCGAGCTCCTTGCCCGAGCCGGACGGACCGATGATCATGACGCGGCTGTTGGTCGGCGCCACGCGCTCGATGGTCTGGCGCAGCTGGCTCATCGCCGACGACATGCCGATCAGGTCGAAGGTTTCGCCGCTGCGCTGCTTGAGGTCGGACACCTCGCGCCGCAATTTCGAGGTTTCGAGCGCCCGCTCGGCGATCAGGATCAGCCTGTCGGCCTTGAACGGCTTCTCGATGAAATCATAGGCGCCGCGGCGGATGGCCGACACCGCTGTCTCGATATTGCCGTGGCCGGAGATCATCACCACCGGCAGGCTCGGATGCATCGTCTTGATCTCGTCGAGCAGCGCCAGCCCGTCGAGGCGCGAGCCCTGCAACCAGATGTCGAGGAAAATCAGCCGCGGCGCCCGGTCGGCGATTGCCGCGAGCGCGCTGTCGGCATCGAATGCCGTGCGGGTTTCATGCCCTTCGTCGCTCAATATGCCCGCGACGAGTTCACGGATGTCTTCCTCGTCATCGACGATGAGAATATCAGACGCCATTACCGACCTTTTCAGTTTCTCGTTCGTGTTCCGTTTCGCCTTCACCGCGTGGCGGCGCGGTTGCGGCAGCTGGCGGCAGGATGATCGAGATCATTGCGCCGCGTCCACCGTGGAAGTCCGCAGGCGCATCGTGCAATTCAAGCCGCCCGCCATGGTCCTCCACGATCTTCTTGACGATGGCGAGACCAAGCCCGGTGCCCTTCTCGCGCGTCGTCATATAGGGCTCGAGCAGCCTTTGGCGATTCTCGCGCGGCAGCCCTTTGCCATTGTCGATGACGTCGATTCGTATGGCGCCATTCTGCCGGGCAGCTTGAATCCGGATTATGCCGTGTGAACCGTCCTTTTGTTCCAGCCCGTCAATCGCCTCGGCCGCGTTCTTGATGACGTTGCCGAAAGCCTGCGCCATCAATCGGCTATCGAACGTGCCCTTGAGCGGCTCGTTGCCGAACACGCGTTCGAAAGCAATGTCGGCGCGACTGACTTCGACCAGGAACGACGCCTCGCGCAGCGATTCACGCAGATCGATGGCTTTCATCTCGGGCTTGGGCATGCGGGCGAAAGCCGAGAACTCGTCGACCATGCGGCCGATATCCTCGACCTGCCGGATGATCGTGTCGGTGCACTGGTCGAAAATCTCGCGGTCCTCGGTGATGACCTTGCCGAAGCGTCGCTTGATGCGCTCGGCCGAGAGCTGGATCGGCGTCAGCGGGTTCTTGATTTCATGTGCGATACGCCGCGCCACATCCGCCCAGGCAGACGAGCGCTGTGCCTGGACCAGATCGGTGATGTCGTCGACCGTCACGACGTAGGATTTCTCCTCCTCGCCGTCGTCGCCGGCCTCGATGGTGATCTGCACGTTGAAGGTACGCTCGGCGCCGGTGCGATAGAAGGTGACCTGCTCGCGATAGACCGGCTTGCCGGATTTGCGGCCGATCTCGAAGACACGGCCGACATGCGGCAGCACGGCGGACAGGTTCTGCCCCAGCGCCGCCGTGGCCGATATGGCCAGCATCGTTTCAGCCGATTTGTTGACGATGGAGACGATGCCGTAGGGATCGACGCCGATGACGCCGGCGGTGACGCCGGCCAGCACCGCTTCCGAGAAACGACGCCGTTCGTCGATCAAATCCTTGGCCGACAGGATCTCGTTGCGCTGCGATTTAAGCTCCAGCAGCATCTTGTTGAACGTATCGCCAAGCGAGGCGACATCGCCGTCGGAAGGCCGTACCGGCACGGCGACATCGAGATTGCCGGTCGCAACCTCGTCAGCCGCGCCGATGAGCTGACGGATGGGCCGCACCAGACGGTCGGCCACCGCTATGCCGGTCCAGATGGCCGACAGGATGATGATCAGCGTCAGTGACAGATAGGGCAGCGCGAACGCCACCTGCGACGTCCGCCTGTTGTCTTCCAGGCCGCGATATTCGGCGGTGTTGGACTGGACGATCGCCCTCGCCTTGATCACTTCGGGGTCGACCAGGCGATTGGTGTAGAGGTAGAGGCCTTCGATCTCCCGCAGCTTGATGATGGCGCCCATGATGTTGCGCGTCTTCGGCTCGATCAGCACCGGTTTGCCGTCGGCCGCGGCGCTGACCGCGCCCTCCGGCGGTGGCGGCATAGAGAAATCCGCATCGGTCTTCGCGCTCATGACAAAGGAGCCGTCTTCCCTGACCAGCGCCGCATGCACCAGGCTCCTGCCCACGGCTTCCTTGTTCATCAGGTCGAGAAAGCCGGTTCGATCGAGGCCGTAAAGCGTGCGCGACGCATCGAGATCGTAGGCCATCGACAGCGTGGTGCCCTGAAGATTGCGAGCGTTTTCCTGCACATAGGCATCCGCGATCGACAGCGACGAGTTGACGATTGCCTTGGTGCGGATTTCGAACCAGCGGTCGAGGCCGATATCGAGCGTGATCGAGGCGATGATGGCCACCATGATGGCGGGGATGGCCGCGACCAGCGCAAACATCGTCACGATGCGCACATGCAGCCGCGAAGCCGCCTTGCCGTGCCGGCGCGCCATGGTGATGCGATGCACCTCTCGGCCGACCAGGGCGATCAGCGCCAGCACAAATAAGGCATTGGCCGCAATCAGCGTCAGCGTTGTGTTTGCGTCTGGCGTGATCGGCGTGGCGCCGACAAGAATGGCAAACGAGATTGCCGCCGTAACCAGCGCGCCGGCAATTGCCACAACGCCAGGCAACGCAAGCAGCCGGCGTCCATCCCTCTGGCCGGGTCTGCTGAAAAGCGGTTCGTTTGATGTCAGAGCTTGCGAAGCCATGTCGCCGTCTAAGAGCCAGTGATTGCGTCGGATGTATGCAACGCATTGTGGCGATTATGCAACAAGTGTGGCCGTGACGGAAATCTTTCGGCCACCGATCCCCTGAAAAGGGGATGACCTGACGTCACATCGGGCGGTAGGCGCTCACGATCTCGACGATTTGTAGACGTTGACGCCCAGCTCGCGAATCTTCTTGCGCAGCGTGTTGCGGTTCAAGCCGAGCAATTCGGCCGCCTTGATCTGGTTGCCGCGCGTTGCCGTCATGGAAGCGAGCACCAGCGGATATTCGACCTCGGACAGGATGCGCTGATAGAGACCTGCCGGCGGCAAATCACCGGCGAAAGATGCGAAATAGCGCTGCAGGAAGTGCTCCACCGCCTGGCCGATGGACAGATCATCCGGGATCAAATTGCCGCCGCCGGGAACGACCGGCCTTTCGCCTGTCTTCAGTTCGGCTTCGATGATTTCGGCTGATATTTCGTCCTGCGAATAGAGCGCCGCAAGCCGGCGCACCAGGTTTTCCAGCTCGCGCACGTTTCCCGGCCACGGATAGCGCTTCATCAATTCGATGCCGCCGGTCGAAATGCGCTTGGTCTGCAAGCCTTCGCTGGCGCCGATCTTGAAGAAATGCCGCACCAGATCGGGAATGTCTTCCGACCTCTCACGCAAACCCGGCAGCCGAAGCGGCACGACATTCAGGCGATAGAACAGATCCTCGCGGAAAAGCCCCTGGTTGATCAGCGTGCGCAGATCCTTGTTGGTGGCGGCGACGATGCGCACATCGGTCTTGATCGGCGTGCGCCCGCCCACAGTGGTGTATTCGCCCTGCTGCAGCACGCGCAGCAGCCGCGTCTGCGCCTCCATCGGCATGTCGCCGATCTCGTCGAGGAACAGCGTGCCGCCCTCGGCCTGCTCGAAGCGGCCTGTCGAGCGGTTCTGTGCGCCGGTGAAGGCACCCTTCTCATGACCGAACAGCTCCGATTCGATGAGGTCGCGCGGGATTGCCGCCATGTTGATGGCGACGAACGGACCGCCTCGGCGGCGGCCATATTCGTGCAGCGCGCGCGCCACCAATTCCTTGCCGGTGCCGGACTCGCCCGAGATCATCACCGTCAGATCGGTCTGCATCATGCGCGCCAGCATGCGGTAGATGTCCTGCATGGCGGCCGAGCGGCCGACCAGCGGCATGGCGTCAGGCTGTTCTTCCGGTCGCGTATCGATCTTCGGTCGGCGCGGCTCTGACAGCGCACGATTGACGATGTTGAGCAGCTCGGTCAGGTCGAACGGCTTCGGCAGATATTCATAAGCACCTGTTTCGGAAGCACGAATCGCCGTCATGAAAGTGTTTTGCGCGCTCATCACGATGACCGGCAGCTCCGGCCGGGCCTTCTTAATGCGGGGCAGCATGTCGAAGGCGTTCTCGTCCGGCATGACAACGTCGGTGATCACCAGATCGCCCTCGCCCGCCGCCACCCAGCGCCACAGCGTCGAGGCGTTGGAGGTCACGCGCACCTCATGGCCGACGCGCGACAGCGCCTGATTGAGCACGGTGCGGATGGCCGCATCGTCGTCGGCGACGAGAATATTGCCGCGAACCGTCATTTGCGGTCTCCTTCGCCTTCATCATCGGCAGTGTCGATGGGTGTTTCTTTCCAGGCCGGCATCAGGATTCGGAAGGTGGTGCCGCGCGGCGTCGAATCGCATTCGATGATGCCGCCATGCTCGCCGACGATTTTCGCCACCAGCGCCAGGCCGAGCCCCGAGCCGTTCGGCTTGGTGGTGATGAACGGATCGAACAGGATCGGCAGAATGTCTTCCGAAACGCCGGACCCATTGTCGCGCACGCAGAATTCAAGCGGTAGCGACACGCGGTCCTGGGTTCCGGGAACGGAAACGCGGATGCCCGGCCTGAACGCGGTCGACAGCACGATCTCGCCCTGCGGGTCGCCGCCGATCGCCTCGGCAGCGTTCTTGACCAGGTTGAGAAACACCTGGATCAGTTGGTCGCGGTTGGCGAAAACCGGAGGCAATGATGGATCATAGTCCTCCAATATCCTGATTCTCTTGGCAAAACCGTTCTTCGCGATTGCCTTCACGTGGTCCAGCACGACATGGATGTTGACAGGATAGCGGTCAATCGGCCGCTCGTCGGAAAACACTTCCATGCGGTCGACCAGGGAGACGATACGATCGGTCTCGTCGGTGATGAGGCGGGTCAGCGCGCGATCCTCGTCGGACGCCGAGAGTTCGAGCAGCTGTGCGGCGCCGCGTATGCCGGACAGCGGGTTCTTGATCTCATGCGCCAGCATGGCGGCAAGGCCGGTGACAGAACGCGCGGCACCCCTGTGTGTCATCTGCCGGTCGATCTTGTCGGCCATCGAGCGTTCCTGGAACATCACCACGATCGAGCCTGGGAATTCCGGCACCGGCGCGACATAGAGATCGACGACCTTCTCGATGCCGAGACGCGGCGACGACACGTCGACACGGTATTCGTTGACCGGCGCACGGCGCTCGCGCACCTGATCGACCAGCTGCAGCAACGGGCTGCCGAACGGGATCAGCTTGGACAGTGTGTTGCGGGCAAGCATGTTGGCACTTGAACGGAAGAAGTCTTCCGCATCGGCATTGGCGTAGGTGATGAACCCGTCCGGATCGACCATGATGACCGGACGGCGGATGGTGTTCAGCACGATACTGGCGGCATCCCCCATGTCGGAGCTCGGTGTGACGGTGGCGTTCATGCGGCGCTCCGCAAGGGCGTGGCTTCGCCGGAAAACACCTCATGCAGCAAGGCAATGATGCGGGCGGGTTCGAAAGAGGTGAGGATGGCTTTCCGCCGCTCATCAAAAACGCCAGCGTGGCGGTCGAGATACCAGCCGAGATGCTTGCGCGCCTGGCGCAAGCCGCTTTCGACGCCGTAAAGCGTCAGCATGTCCTCGTAGTGGGAAACGATGTAGTCGGCCATGGCTTGCGGGCTGTCCGGCACGCCGGAGAGCGCGTCGCCCGCAGCCGTCGCCGCAATGCGGCCCGCCGTCCATGGCGCGCCATAATGGGCACGACCGATCATCACCGCGTCGGCGCCCGACTGTTCAAGGATTTCGGCGGCCTCCGCGGGCGAGCCCACATCGCCGTTGGCGACCACCGGGATCGAGACGGCGTCCTTGATACGGGCGATGGCGCACCAATCGGCCTTGCCTTGGTAGAACTGGCAGCGCGTGCGGCCATGTATCGTCACCATTTTGACGCCCGCCTCTTCGGCGCGGCGCGCCAACACGGGTGCATTAAGCGCATTGTCGTCCCAGCCGAGCCGCATCTTGACCGTGACCGGCACCTGGACCGCGCCGATCACCGCTTCGATCAGCGACAGCGCGTGGTCGAGATCGCGCATCAGCGCCGAGCCGGCATAGCCGCCGGTCACCTTCTTGGCCGGGCAGCCCATATTGATGTCGATGATGTCGGCGCCCTCGCCGGCAGCGATGCGCGCGCCCTCGGCCATGTGCTCGGCCTCGCGGCCGGCAAGCTGAACCATATGGACGGGCAGCCCGGAATGACGGATTCGCAGGTCGCATCCGGCCCTGCCCTTGGCAAGCTCGCCGCTTGCCACCATTTCCGACACGACCAGGCCCGCGCCATGCGCGTAGGCGCGCTGCCGGAACGGCTCGTCCGTTATTCCCGACATGGGCGCGAGGAAGACGCGGTTGCGGATCGTCACGCCGCCAACGTCGAGCGGCGAAGCCAATTTTGTCACTTCAGGCATGCACAAAAACCAAGCATATCGGATTGCTGCACATTCTCTAGCCAGAAGAAAGGCATTGTGCAACGCGCAATGACGTCACATTGCGGCGCATTTGGGAAAATGCTGGCCTTCGCCATAAGCCGCGACTAAGCCTCTCGCCATGACAGACGCAAGCGAAAAACCGGCCGAGGCGACGACCGACAAGGTCGGCGTGGTCATCGTTGCAGCCGGCCGCGGCGCGCGTGCCGGACAGGCCGACGGGCCGAAGCAATATCAGCGCATCGGCGGCCGTGCCGTTATCGCGCGCACGCTGGAGACTTTCCTGGCGCATCCCGAAATTGGTCCCGTCGTCGTCGCCATCCATGCCGATGACCACGCGCTTTTTGACAAGGCAGCCGGCGTATATGCCGAGCGGGTTACCGCCGTGGTCGGTGGCGAGTCGCGCCAGGCCTCGGTCCGGCTCGGCCTGCTGGCGCTGAGGGACCGTACGCCCGGCCGTGTCCTTGTCCATGACGCAGTGCGGCCCTTTGTCGACGCGGCCCTGATCGACCGCACCATTGCGGCCATTGGCGAGCGCCAGGGCGCGCTGCCCGCTTTGCCCGTCGCCGATACGCTGAAGCGCGAGTCGGGCACCGGCATGATCGAGGAGACGGTGCCAAGGGCCGGCCTTCATGCCGCGCAGACGCCGCAGGGCTTTCCGTTCTGGCCGTTGCTCGCCGCGCATGAAAAGGCCCATCATATCGGCAAGGCGGATTTCACCGACGATGCCGCGATCGCCGAATGGGCGCATATTCCGGTGAAAATCGTCGAGGGATCGCCGGACAATGTCAAATTGACCTGGGCAAGGGATATCGCGATGGCGGATCAACGGCTTACTGGCGAGCGTTTTCCAGACATTCGCACCGGCAATGGCTATGACGTGCACGCCTTCGAGGCCGGCGACCATGTCACCTTGTGCGGCGTCGCCATTCCGCACGGCAAGAAGCTTTCCGGCCATTCGGATGCCGATGTCGGCCTGCACGCGCTGACCGATGCGCTGCTCGCCACTTGCGGCGCCGGCGACATCGGCACGCATTTCCCGCCTTCCGATCCGCAATGGAGGGGCGCGGCGTCAAAGATCTTCGTCGAGCATGCGGCCAGGTTGGTGCGCGAACGCGGCGGCCGCATCGCCAATGCCGACATCACGCTGATCTGCGAGGCGCCGCGCGTCGGCCCGCATCGCGAGGCCATGACCAACGCGTTGTCGGCGATGCTGGGCATTTCCAGCGATCGCATCTCCATCAAGGCGACGACCAACGAAAAACTCGGCTTTGTCGGCCGCGAGGAAGGCATCGCCGCCATCGCCACAGCCAGTGTCGTCTTCCCCGGGGAGGTTCCCGCATGAACAACAGCGATCTTGCCAACGCCCTGCTCCAGGTCTGCCAGCAGCGCGGCATCATGCTGGCGACGGCCGAGAGCTGCACCGGCGGCATGATCATCTCGGCACTGACCGACATTGCCGGCTCGTCCGCTGTCGTCGATCGCGGCCTCATCACCTATTCCGATGAAGCAAAGATGGAGATGCTCGGCGTCTCGCCCGCCACACTCGAGGCGCATGGCGCCGTCTCGCGCGAAACGGTTCTGGAGATGGCGGAGGGCGCTCTGGCGCGCTCGCGCGCCGGGCTGGCGCTTGCCGTCACCGGCATTGCCGGCCCGGGCGGCGGCTCGCCGGAAAAACCGGTCGGCCTCGTCTGGTTCGGAGTTGCCCTAAGAGGTGGGCCGGTGGCTGCCGAGCTCAATATGTTTGCCGACAATGGCCGCGACTTCATCCGCCGCGAGACGGTCAAGCATGCGCTGGAGATCGGGCTGCGCGCGCTCGGCGACACTCATGAGATGGGCGTCGTTCCGTAGATGACGTCCGCACGTTTTTCGAAGGCTTCGGAAAACATGCGGAAGGCACGATCGAACATGGTGCCCATCACCACGCCGAGGATGCGGCTCTTGAACTCGTAGTCGATGAAGAAGCGGACGTTGCAGCCGCCGCCGTCGGCCGGCTCGAAGCGCCAGATATTGCTGAGATATTTGAACGGTCCATCGATGTATTTGACATCGATTGTGTTTTCGTCCGGCTTCAGCAGCACTTGCGTCGTAAAGGTCTCGCGGATCGCCTTGTAGCCGATGCTCATATCGGCGAGGAGAATGGTGCGGCCGTCACGCTCCTTGCGCGAGCGCACCGTCAGCGCCTCGCACAGCGGCAGAAATTCAGGATAGGTCTCGATATCGGCGACCAGCGCAAACATCTGCTCCGGCGTGTGGGCAACGCGGCGTGTGGCTTCGAATTTCGGCATTGAAGCAGGATTTAACTGGCTTTTTTGAGCTGCGCCTCACGCGCCGCCCGCAGCCTGGCGAAATCGTCACCGGCATGATGCGAGGAGCGCGTCAGCGGGCTCGACGCCACCAGCAGGAAACCCTTGGTCTTGCCGATCGTCGCGAAGGAGTTGAACTCCTCCGGCGTGACGAAGCGGATCACCGGGTGGTGTTTCTTCGACGGCTGCAGATACTGGCCAATGGTCATGAAGTCGACATTGGCCGAGCGCAGGTCGTCCATCAGTTGCAGGATCTCGTTGCGCTCTTCGCCGAGGCCGACCATGATGCCGGACTTCGTGAAGATCGACGGGTCGAGCTCCTTGACCCGCTGCAACAGCCGGATCGAGTGGAAATAGCGCGCACCCGGCCGCACCGTCAGGTAGTTCGACGGCACGGTTTCGAGATTGTGGTTGAAGACATCGGGCTTGGCCGCCACGACGATCTCCAGCGCGCCTTCCTTGCGCAGGAAATCGGGCGTCAGGATTTCGATTGTGGTCAGAGGTGTCGCTGCTCGGATAGCCCGGATGACTTCGGCAAAGTGCTGCGCGCCGCCATCGGCGAGATCGTCGCGGTCGACCGAGGTGATAACGACATGGGTCAGCCCCATCTGCTTGACGGCATGCGCGACACGCGCCGGCTCATCGGCATCGAGCGCGGTCGGAATGCCGGTGGCGACATTGCAGAAGGCGCAGGCGCGCGTGCAGATCTCGCCCATGATCATGAAGGTGGCGTGCTTCTTTTCCCAGCACTCGCCGATATTGGGGCAGCCGGCCTCTTCGCACACCGTGACCAGCTTGTGCGACTTCACGATCTCGCGGGTTTCGGCATAGCCCTTGGACATCGGCGCCTTGACGCGGATCCAGTCGGGTTTGCGCAGCACATCCTGATCAGGCTTGTGCGCCTTCTCGGGGTGCCGCAGGCGCGGCGCGTTGGCGATCGTGTCGAGGACGGTGACCATCTCAAACCTGACTTGTTGGCGTCCGCCCGTCGGCGTCAGCCTTC
Source organism: Mesorhizobium sp. M0772 (assembly GCF_040320135.1). Classification (NCBI taxonomy): domain Bacteria; kingdom Pseudomonadati; phylum Pseudomonadota; class Alphaproteobacteria; order Hyphomicrobiales; family Phyllobacteriaceae; genus Mesorhizobium; species Mesorhizobium sp. M0772. Next base: position 22,347 of record NZ_JAMYPB010000051.1, read on the forward strand.
AGAACGTCACTTAAGACTTTTCGGAGCAAAGAAAAAGGCTGCGGTGGCGCATGCCGCCACAGCCTTTTTCGCATAGCGGGGATCCAGAGCAATTCCAGGAAAAGTGTGACACGGTTTTCCGTCCGGAATTGCGTCAGAAGAACGAGATAAAACGGCGAGCCGTTTTAGCGGCGTATCAGCCGCCCGGCAAAGATCAGCAGGCAGGCGCCGATGAAGCCGGTGATCAGGTAGGCGAGCCAGCCGACACCGAAGGGTTCGATGTTGAGCGCCCTGAGAATTGCGTTCAGCACCACCGCGCCGACAATGCCCATAATGATGTTCATCAAGACGCCGGTATTGCTCTTCATGACCATCTCGGCCAGCCACCCGGCCAAACCGCCGATGATGATGGCCGCAATCCAGCCCACGCCATTCACGTCCATATGCCAACTCCTCCAGTGTCAGGTGAAAATGCATCCGGAAACGAACTGTCTTGCCGTAAGGTTCCTCCGGCGCATGCGTCTGAGTCTCGCGGCATCAATTTATCACGCGTTGAGCGCACGGCCATAGGCATCAAGCACGCTTTCCTTCATCATCTCCGACAGCGTCGGATGCGGGAAGATGGTGTGCATCAGTTCTTCCTCGGTGGTCTCCAGGTTCATCGCCACGACAAAGCCCTGGATCAGCTCCGTCACCTCGGCGCCGACCATATGCGCGCCGAGCAGCTGGCCGGTCTTCTTGTCGAAGATGGTCTTGATGAAGCCCTGGTCCTCGCCAAGCGCGATCGCCTTGCCGTTGGCGCCGAACTGGAAACGGCCGACGCGGATGTCCTTGCCTTCGGCCTTGGCCTTGGCTTCGGTGAGCCCGACCGATGCGACCTGGGGGTTGCAATAGGTGCAGCCCGGGATCTTCAGCTTGTCTGTCGCATGCACGCCCGGGAAATTGGCGATCTTTTCGATGCAGACCACGCCCTCATGCTCAGCCTTGTGAGCCAGCATAGGCGGCCCGGCGACATCGCCGATGGCGTAGATGCCGGGCACATTGGTCTTGCCGTAACCGTCAATGACGACACAGCCGCGGTCGGTCTTCACGCCGAGCGTCTCGAGGCCGAGATTCTCGATGTTGCCCTGCACGCCGACGGCCGAGATCATGCGGTCGGCGGTGATCTTCTCGACCTTGCCGTCCTTCATCTCGACATGGGCGGTGATCGAGTTGGCACCCTTCTCGACCTTGGTCACCTTGGCCTCGAGGATGATTTTCATGCCCTGCTTCTCGAACTGCTTCTGCGCGAATTTCGAGACCTCGGCATCCTCGACCGGCATCACCGCCGGCAACAGCTCGACCACCGTCACCTCGGCACCCATGGTGCGATAGAAGGAGGCGAACTCGATGCCGATGGCGCCCGAACCCATGACCAGCAGCGATTTCGGCATCTCCTTCGGCACCATCGCCTCAAAATAGGTCCAGATCAGCTTGCCGTCCGGCTCGATGCCGGGCAGCGCGCGCGGCCGGGCGCCGGTGGCGAGAATGATGTGCTTGGCGGTATAGGTGCCCTCGCCCTTGGCGCCCTTTGGCACCGGCGGCTGCGGCTCCATCGGCTTCTTGGCGGTCTTGGAAACGACGATCTCACCCGGCTTGGAGAGCTTCGCCTCGCCCCAGATAACGTCGACCTTGTTCTTCTTCATCAGGAAGGCGACGCCGCCATTCAGCCTCAACGACACTTTGCGCGAGCGGTCGACGACAGCGGCCGCGTCGGCGCTGACCTTGCCGCCTTCGAGCTTCAGGCCGTAGTCCTTCAGATGATCGGAATAGTGCATGATCTCGGCCGAGCGCAGCAGCGCCTTGGTCGGGATGCAGCCCCAGTTGAGGCAGATGCCGCCGAGATGCTCGCGCTCGACGACGGCAGTCTTGAAGCCGAGCTGGGCGGAGCGCACCGCCGTGACATAGCCGCCGGGGCCTGAGCCGATGATTATGACGTCGTAGGATTCAGCCACGGGGTTTCTCCCTGATTTTCTCTAGAGTTCCAGCATCACACGCACCAATGGCGCCAATGCGTCACCTATATTGCGCGTGTTTTCGGCATCGAGATGGACCCCGTCGATCGGTGTGGTCTCGGCCACCGTGCCGGCATCGAAAAAGCCGCAGCCGGCCTCGTCGGCGAGCGCGGAATATTGCGGCGCCAGCCGCTTCGAGGCCTCGTCGCCGCCGGCAAACATTTCCTTGAATTCGGCATTGTCGGTGCGGCTGACCGCTGGTGGCGCGACGATCAGGATTTGCGGCGCGGCCCAGTCGAACGGATAATCGTGGCCGCGCACGATGTCGATCAGCCGCTGCACGCCCTGCTTGGCCGCGACCGGATTGCCGTGGATCCAGGGCTTCATGTCGTTGGCGCCGAGCATGATGATGATCAGGTCGAGCGGCGCATGGCTGGTCAGGATCGTCGGCAGCACCTTGGCGCCATTGCGGTCCGCACCAGCCAGGTGATCGTCGAAAGCCGTGGTGCGGCCGTTCAGACCTTCGGCAATGACTTCGATATCATCGTCGCCCAGCGCCGCCTTGAGCACGCTCGGCCAGCGGTCCTCCAGCGCATGGCGCCCGAGGCTTGCCGCGTCATAGCCCCAGGTCAGGGAATCGCCATAGCAGAGGATCGTCTTCATGCACCCGCACCCGCCTCCGCCTTAAGCCCGCGCCGCACGCGCCATCCCACGAACAGCCACTGCACGATAACCGTGGCGATGCTTGGCAAAATCAGACCGGCGACAACGGGGAGATCGCCCGACCACTGGGCTTTGCCCGGCGGCTGAGAGAAGGTCCAGGCAATCAGCCCGATCCCGGCCAGCACGAACAACGCAACCCCAACAAGCCCCGTCAGATTGATCGCCCTTTGTAGGTTTGGCACCAATTGCGCGATGAAAAACGCCACCGTCGCAACGATAGAGACCAGCGCCGAGGCCATGAAGACAAGGATGAATTCCGAGGTCGCATTGGTGGCGATTGCCAGCCACAGCGCCACCAGCCCGCCGGCCAAGCCGGAAAGGATCAGGGCGAAAAGGCTGGTGACGAATTTCCGCACAGCCTTTTCCTTCCTAGACCAGCATGCCCATCGGATTTTCGATCATGCGCTTGAAGGCGACCAGAAGTTCGGCGCCGAGCGCACCGTCGACGGCGCGGTGATCGGTCGACAGCGTCACCGACATGATACTGGCGATTTTGATCTCGCCATTCTTGACCACCGGCCGCTGCTCGCCCGCACCCACCGCCAGGATCGTCGCATGCGGCGGGTTGATGACGGCGGCAAAGTCCTTGATGCCGAACATGCCGAGATTGGAAACCGCCGTCGTGCCGCCTTGATATTCCTCAGGCTTCAGCTTGCGGCTGCGCGCACGGCTCGCCAGATCCTTCATCTCGTTGGAGATAGTGGACAGCGTCTTTTCGTCGGCGTGGCGGATGATCGGCGTGATCAGGCCGCCGGGGATCGACACGGCAACGCCGACATCGGCGTGCTTGTGCTTGACCATGGCGCTTTCGGTCCACGACGCATTGGCATCCGGCACCGCCATCAGCGCCATCGCCATCGCCTTGATCACCATGTCGTTGACCGACAGCTTGTAGACGGGCACTTCGCCCTTGTCGGTCTTCTTCATCGGAGCCGCCGCATTGATCTGTGTGCGCAGCGCCAGCAGGGCATCGAGCTCGCAGTCGAGCGTCAGGTAGAAATGCGGGATGGTTGTCTTGGCCTCGACCAGGCGGCGCGCAATGGTCTTGCGCATATTGTCGTGCGGGACGAGCTCGTAGGACCCTTCGGCAAACAGCTTCAGCACCTGTTCGTCCGACATCGCCTTGGGTGCCGGAGCCGGCGCAGACGCCGGAGCGCCGGCAGGTGCGGCTTTCGCGGCCGGCGCGGCCTTGGCGCCACCGCCGGCGATCGCCGCCTCGACATCGGCCTTGACGACACGGCCATGCGGGCCGGTGCCACTCACGGCGGACACATCGACGCCAGCGTCTTTGGCTATGCGCCGCGCCAGCGGCGAGGCGAAAGTGCGCTCGCCTGACGATTGGCTGATCTCCCCCTTTGTGGGGGAGATGGCCGGCAGGCCAGAGGGGTGCGCGACAGACTGAGAGGTCGGCGGGGCAGCGCCCCCCTCTGTCGACTTCGTCGACATCTCCCCCACGGGTGGGGAGATTGACGCCTTATCCTGCTTGGCATCGGCTTTCGCGGGCGCGGCATCGCCACCACCCTTTGCCGCCGCCCCTGCATCCTCGCCTTCGCTGGCCAGAATGGCGATCAGAGCATTGACCTTGACGCCTTCGGTGCCGGCCGGAACGACGAGCTTGGCAACCGTGCCCTCATCGACGGCCTCGACTTCCATCGTCGCCTTGTCGGTCTCGATCTCGGCGATCACGTCGCCCGGCGAAACCTTGTCGCCCTCCTTGACCAGCCACTTGGAAAGATTGCCCTCTTCCATCGTGGGCGAGAGCGCCGGCATGGTGATGTTGATTGGCATGATGTCCTCCCGACCGGCTCAGCGATACGTGACGGCTTTGACCGCCTCGATGACCTCGCCGACATTGGGCAAGGCCAGCTTTTCGAGGTTCGCCGCATAAGGCATCGGCACGTCCTTGCCGGCGATGGTGATGACCGGCGCATCGAGGAAGTCGAAGGCGCGCTGCGAAACCTGGTTGGCGATGTGGTCGCCGACCGAACTTTGCGGGAAACCTTCTTCGACCACGATCAAGCGGTTGGTCTTCTTCACCGAGGCAATGACGGTGTCGAGGTCGAGCGGACGGATGGTCCTGAGATCGATGATCTCGGCATCGATGCCCATGCCGCGCAGCTCGGCTTCCGCCTTGATGGCATAGGTCATGCCGATGCCGAACGAGACGATGGTGACGTCCTTGCCCTGCTTGTGAATGCGCGCCTTGCCGATCGGCAGCACGAAATCGTCAAGCTTCGGCACGTCGAAGGACTGGCCGTAGAGGATTTCGTTTTCGAGGAAGATGACCGGGTTCGGATCGCGGATCGCCGCCTTGAGCAGGCCCTTGGCATCGGCAGCCGTGTACGGCATCACCACTTTCAGGCCGGGAATATGGCTGTACCAGGCGGCATAGCACTGCGAATGCTGGGCGCCGACGCGGGCGGCAGCCCCGTTCGGGCCGCGGAACACGATCGGCGCGCCCATCTGGCCGCCCGACATATAGAGCGTCTTGGCGGCGGAGTTGATGATCTGGTCGATCGCTTGCATGGCGAAATTAAAGGTCATGAATTCGACGATCGGCTTCAGGCCGGCCATTGCCGCACCGACGCCGACGCCGGCAAAGCCATGCTCGGTGATCGGCGTGTCGACCACGCGGCGCGGCCCGAATTCTTGCAGCAGGCCTTGCGTGATCTTGTAGGCGCCCTGGTATTCCGCGACCTCCTCGCCCATGACGAAGACATCGCCGTCGCGGCGCATTTCCTCGGCCATGGCATCGCGCAAGGCCTCGCGCACCGTGGTCGAGACCATCTCGGTGCCGGCGGGAATATCGGGATCGGCCGCAGGTTTGGCCGCCGGAGCGGCGGGAACTGCCTTCGGAGCCTCGCCGGCATCCTGGGGAGCCGCTTTTGAACCTTCCTCGGCTGCATCGGTCCGCTGACCGCCAGCGGAAACGGCATCCTGGGTGGAGGCAGGCTTGCCGCTCTTTTCGACATCGCCTGCACTTTCACCGTCCTGCAGCAACACGGCGATCACCGCGTTGACCTTGACGCCTTCGGTGCCGGCGGGAACCACGATCTTGCCGATCGTGCCTTCATCGACGGCTTCGACTTCCATCGTCGCCTTGTCGGTTTCGATCTCGGCGATGACATCGCCGGCGACGACCTTGTCGCCCTCCTTCTTCAACCATTTGGAAAGATTGCCCTCTTCCATGGTCGGCGAGAGAGCGGGCATGAGAATTTCGATCGGCATGTCCTTGCCCTCCCCGTTACAATACGATGTCGGTCCAGAGCTCGGACGGATCCGGCTCTGCGTCGTGCTGGGCAAATTCGGCGGCGTCGGCGACGATGTCGCGGACTTCCTTGTCGATGTTCTTGAGTTCGTCCTCGGTCGCCCACTTCTTGGCCGTCAGCCGCGCCTTGACCTGCTCGATCGGATCATGATCCGAGCGCATCTTCTGCACTTCTTCCTTGGAGCGGTATTTCGCCGGATCCGACATCGAGTGACCGCGATAGCGATAGGTCTGCATCTCGAGGATGATCGGACCGTTGCCGGCACGGCACCATTCGGTCGCCTGATCACCGGCGGATTTGACCGCACGCACATCCATGCCGTCAACCTGAATGCCGGGAATCTTGAACGATGCGCCGCGATGCGAAAAATTGGTTTCCGCCGACGAGCGCGACACCGAGGTGCCCATGGCATAGCGGTTGTTCTCGATGATGTAGATCACCGGCAGCTTCCACAGCGAGGCCATGTTGAAGCTTTCATAGACCTGGCCCTGGTTGGCTGCGCCATCGCCGAAATAGGTCAGCGAGACATTGTTGTTGTCGCGGTAGCGGTTGGCGAAGGCCAGCCCGGTGCCGAGCGAAACCTGCGCGCCGACAATGCCGTGGCCGCCGTAAAAATGCTTCTCCTTGGAGAACATGTGCATGGAGCCGCCCTTGCCCCTCGACAGGCCACCACGGCGTCCGGTCAGCTCTGCCATGACGCCCCGCGGTGACAGTTCCATCGCCAGCATGTGGCCATGGTCGCGATAGGCGGTGATCATCTGGTCGCCGTTGATCAGCGACATCTTCATGCCGGTGACGACCGCTTCCTGGCCGATATAGAGGTGGCAGAAGCCGCCGATAAAGCCCATGCCGTAGAGCTGGCCGGCCTTTTCCTCGAAGCGGCGGATAAGCAGCATGTGCCGGTAGGCGGCAAGCTCCTCGTCCTTGGTGAAGTCGGCCGGCTTGGGGGCGGAAAGCCCCGTTGATTTGGCGGACGTCGATTTAACGGATTTGGCAGGCGCTTTTTTGGCGGCGGTGGCCATGCATCACTCCCTGTTGGCGTCTCTTTGCGGACACTAAAGCAGACCATGTCTGCTCCGGGGAGGATCAGCTCCTCCCCACCGATTGGAGGGAAGCTAACATGCGAGACCGCGTTTCGCCATGCAGAAAAATGCATGGCTGGCATGCGCCTAAACGCCCAGAATCATTAGAGATAACAGCGATTAACTGAAACTTGATTATTTCGAATTGGCCGGCAGCATGATGGTGATTTCATCGGGCTGGGACAGATTGAGCGCCCGGCGTGCCTGCTCGTCGAGCATATCCTTTTCAAGCGTACCCTCATGCATCAGCTGGACACGCCGCTCCAGATCGACCCGGCGCGCCTTGATGGCATCGTACTTGGCCTGCAATTCGATGGTCTGCGCTTCGAGCTGATATTTGGAATTGATGCCGAACTCGCCATGATAGGCATGGAAGCCGAAATAGGCCAGGAACGCCACGCAAAGCGACGGGATGATCAGCCGGCCGGTGTTTCTCTGCTTGTGCTGGCGTGTCCACATGGTCGCAATCCTCTGACCTGTCTATCTCGCCCGATTGTGCTTAATGGAGGGTTACGGACAGGTGCATTAGCCAGCGCCCGCAACGAAAAAGGGCGGGAAAATCCCGCCCTTCGTCGTTTTCGCCAGTTCGGCAGAATTTAAGCTTTGATTACCGACTTGCCGGCGTAGCGCGCCTGCTTGCCGAGCTCTTCCTCGATGCGGATCAGCTGGTTGTACTTGGCCATGCGATCCGAGCGCGACAGCGAACCGGTCTTGATCTGCCCGCAATTGGTGGCGACGGCGAGGTCGGCGATGGTCGAATCCTCGGTTTCGCCCGAACGGTGCGACATGACGGCTGTGTAGCCTGCCTTGTGCGCGGTCTCGACAGCGTCGAGCGTTTCGGTGAGCGAGCCGATCTGGTTGACCTTGACCAGGATCGAATTGGCGACACCCATGCGGATGCCGTCGCGCAGCCGCGCCGTGTTGGTGACGAAGAGGTCGTCGCCAACCAGCTGCGTCTTGTTGCCGATCAAATCGGTCAGGTACTTCCAACCCTCCCAGTCGTCCTCGGCCAGCCCGTCCTCGATCGAGATGATCGGATAGTCGGCGGCGAGCTTGGCCAGGTACTTGGCCTGCGCCTTGGGATCGCGGGTCTTCTTCTCGCCCTCATAGACGTAATTGCCGTCCTTGAAGAATTCGGTCGCCGCACAGTCGAGACCGAGCGCGATCTCCTCGCCCGGCTTGAAGCCGGCCTTCTCGATCGATTCCATGATGAAATCGAGCGCCACCGGCGCACTCTTCAGATTGGGCGCGAAGCCGCCTTCGTCGCCGACATTGGTGTTGTGGCCGGCATCCTTCAGCTTCTTGCGCAGCGTGTGGAAGATTTCGGAGCCCCAGCGCACGCCTTCGCGCAGCGTCGGCGCGCCGACCGGCAGGATCATGAATTCCTGGAAATCGATCGGATTGTCCGCATGCGCGCCGCCGTTGATGATGTTCATCATGGGCACCGGCAGCAAATGCGCCTTGGTGCCGCCGACATAGCGGTAGAGCGGCAGGCCGGCGGCTTCCGCCGCGGCCTTGGCGACCGCCAGCGAGACGCCGAGGATGGCGTTGGCGCCGAGCCGGCTCTTGTTGGGCGTGCCGTCGAGCTCGATCATGGTCTGGTCGATGTGGATCTGGTTTTCGGCTTCCATGCCGCCGATCGCCTCGAACAGCTCGCCATTGACGGCCTCGACCGCCTTAAGCACGCCCTTGCCGAGATAGCGGGCGCCACCGTCGCGCAGTTCGACGGCCTCATGCGCGCCGGTCGACGCGCCGGACGGCACCGCGGCGCGGCCCATCGAGCCGTCCTCGAGGACGACGTCGACCTCGACGGTCGGATTTCCACGGCTGTCCAGGATTTCACGCCCGACAATGTCGATGATGGCGGTCATTGCGATGTCCCCGATTGATCGATTGAAAGCGTCGCGCCCCTCTTAGCCAAAGTGCCGCAAAAGGCAATCAGGAATGGCATGAAATAATAGCGACGATCGCCCCATGCGGCCAGGCCCAGGGGCCATGGGCGACGCCATCTGACGCAAACAACAACCCCTACCTGACCTCATATGTCTAGGCCCATGGGGCGGCTGCCCCTCCCCTTTTATCGCGGCAATGCCTTATCACGAATACCAGGCGGCGCACAAACTCCAGCCGATGCTTCAAAAGAGGCTACCGCCAACGTGATAAACTTCACATGCAGAGAATTCGAAGATGTTAGGGTCACATCTACAACGCGAACTATTTGGCGACCAAAGTGAAATGAACAAGCTTGAACTCTTTGGGGAGGCGGCAATGGCAGCGATTTCAGGTACTGGCTGGGAACTTCTTATTAGCCGCAAAGTCGAGCATATGAGGGGCACCAGACGCAGGACAGTTGGACCTATAAAGTCTTTCACAACGGCACGGCAGTAACGGGTCTATCGGGGTTCGTGTGTGAATCTCGCGGCCCAGGCGACAATTCCAAAGAAGACAATGGCAGACGCATCGAACCCGGCACCTATCCACTGGCGACACAGGCCGGAGGCAAATATGCGACGATCGGCTACACTGGCGCCAAGACGCCACCCAAACCTGGACTCGAACTGCTGAAGACCAACAAGCGCACCGAAATCCTGATCCATCCGGGCGTCAATTTCCTGTCCAGCGTCGGATGCATCAACCCGACGAAGAAGGTGAGCGGTCCTCTTTCCGACATGGATTTCACGGAGAGCCGGACACGCGCGATCGCCCTCATCGACGATCTGAAAACCTTTGCCGGCGGTGGCTTCCCGAAAAGCAACGGCAAGCGAATTCCCAATGCTTCGGTGGTCGTCGAAGGCGAACCGGTGCTGTCGACCGAGAGTGTCGAGAGCGTGCTCGAAGCCGTTGCGGGCGATCCGAACAAGGGTTTGCCAGCAGCGGTCTTCCAGAAATTCGCGCCGAGACCGGCAAGCGGTTCCAAGCGAACAATCTATGACGGTTACATCGGCGCCTTTACCTCCGACAAAGGCCTCAAGACACTTGGCGATCATGGCGTGTGCAACAACTATGATCGGCTGATGCATTTCTTCGCTCAAGCGGCGATGGAAACCGGTGGCTTCACCCTCATTCGCGAATCCCTGACCTACACGACCGTGGCGGTAATCCGGAACGCATGGAGGTCGCGAGCCGCGGGCAAGACCGATCAGTGGATCGAGGACAACCTGCTGCGCAAGCCGCAAGCCCTGGGCGACTGGGCCTATGGCGGCCGCATGGGCAATGTGAAAGGAACGTTGGACGGCTTCAATTTCCGCGGCGGCGGCACGTTCCAGACCACCGGGCGCGACGCGTACACGGCCAAGGGCAAGCTCGCCAAGGTTGACCTCGCCAATCATCCTGAACTGATCGAGGATCCGCAGACTTCGCTGCTCGCAGCTTGCGCCGAATGGAAAGGGTCAGGCTGCAATGCCTTTGCCGATGCCGGCCTGATCAAAAAGATCTCGCGCGCGATCAACGTCGGCAACGCCAATTCCGCCACGCAGGCCAATGGCGAAGCGGATCGGATCGCCTGGCACGAAAAGGTTTTCAAGGCGGTGAAGAATGCCGGACTCCTCGGCTGAGCATGCCTCGGATCACGTTCGACAACACCACGTCATCATAATTCAGAGATAACAATCTCTGTGTCGACTAGGATGGTGATGCGCGGGGCGAAACAGGAGGAGTTTCGCCATGTCCGAGTTGAGCGGTATCGTGAGTTTGTTCCTGATCGCGGCGGCGTTCCTGACGTCCTGCGATACGCAGCAGCCGCCCAGGGCGGCGACGCAGCTGTCCACGCTTCATGCAACAGAATAATTTAGAAACTGTCGGTTGCACTGAAAGGCCCCCGTTTCGGAATTCGGGGGCCTTTTCACGTCAGGCGTCAGCGCAGCTGATCAATGCCAATACGGCGTGACCTTGTAGTAATCATAGGAAGCGTCACGCGCGGCCTCGCCATCGGCGCCGGCCAGTTCATTGATCGAATAGGCGGGTGCTGCCTTCAGCTGCTCCTTCGAGAACGGCACGACATAGCCGCCCTTGTCCTCGTCATAGTCGAGGCTCGCCCACGGAATGGCGTGATACTTCTCGCCAATGCCGAGAAATCCACCGAACCCGATCACCGCGAACATGATGCCGTTCGACGTCTTGTCGAGCATGATGTCCTCGATGATGCCGATGCTCGTGCCTTCGGTGTTGTAGACCGACGTGCCGATGACGCGCGAAGCGGCGATGGCTTCGGTGTGGCCTGTTTGGGTGGTCATGGCTGCTGCTCCTCATGTCGTTGATCGATACTTTGACAATGAGGGGCGCGGGCGAAAGTTCCCGTTTTTTCGAGCGGGCGGGCGGTTACTCCGCGAGGATGAACGTCACCTTCATGTTGACGCGATAGGCCGCGATCCTGCCGTCCTCGACGACGATCTTCTGGTCCTGGATCCAGGCGCCTTCGACGTTCTTCAGGGTCTTTGAGGCGCGCTCAATCCCCTTCTCTATGGCGTCCTGAAAGCTCTTTTTCGACGACGACGTGATTTCGGTGACCCGGGCGACGGACATGGCTTCCTCCTGCCAAGACGCTCATTTGCAGCAGCGAGCCTACAGCCGGCTTATGCCTTCCACAAGCAGGGCACCGCGCGCGAGCGCCGTAGCCGAAACCATCAGCCTCGGTTCAGGTCAACAGCATTCTTGGCGATGCGGTCGAATGCCATCAGTCTTTCGAGCAGCGCCGGCATGTCCTTCAGCGGCAGCATGTTGGGCCCGTCGGAGGAGGTCGAATTGTCGGGATCCTGGTGGGTCTCTATGAACACGCCGGCGACGCCGACGGCAACGGCAGCCCGCGCCAGCGTCTCGACAAAGCGGCGCTCGCCACCGGAGGAACCGCCCTGCCCGCCCGGCTGCTGCACCGAATGGGTGGCGTCGAAAATCACCGGCGCGCCGATCTCGGCCATCACAGGCAAAGCCCGCATGTCCGACACCAGCGTGTTGTAGCCGAAAGACGCGCCGCGCTCGGTGGTCAGCACATTGAGGTTGCCCGAACCGGTGATCTTGGCCACCACGTTCTTCATATCCCAAGGCGCCAGGAACTGCCCCTTCTTGACGTTGATCACCTTGCCGGTCTTGGCGGCGGCGACCAGCATGTCGGTCTGGCGCGACAGGAAGGCCGGAATCTGCAGCACATCGACATGGTGTGCGACGATCGCGCACTGCTCCTCGGTGTGGACATCGGTCAGAATGGGAAGCGAAAACGCCTTGCGCAACTCGTCGAACACCGGAAGCGCCGCGTCCATGCCGGCGCCGCGCGTTGCCGACAGCGAGGTGCGGTTGGCCTTGTCGTAGCTGGTCTTGTAGACGAGGCCGATGCCGAGCTTGCCGGTCAGTTCCTTCAGCGCGCCGGCCATGTCGAAAGCGTGCTGGCGCGATTCGAACTGGCACGGGCCGGCGATCAACGCCAAGGGCCCGCTATTGTCGAAGACGACATTGCCGACGGTTACCGACGAATTCGGCGCCAGCGAATTGGGCCCTTGCGGCTTGCTCATGGGGTCTCCCGGAAGATGAAAGCCGCGCCCTGCCCGGATGCCGGCTGCACGACGATTTCGTTGCCCGCTATATCGTGCCCGACGGCGTTGTCTGCAAGCAGCCTCGCGACAGCGCCGACACTGCGGACTGAAAAGACAATCGCGGCGAAGCGAACTCTTGTCGGCGCACCGGCCGGAATGTCGAAGCGCGCGGTCAAAGCCGCAGGATCCAGAACGGTCAGATGCGCATTCGGCAGGTCGAAGACCGCGCTGCTCTGCTGCTCCGAGCCAACCACTGTCGAGATCAGGCTGATCTGTGTGGAAGGCGCGTCGCTGACCGCGACGATTTCGGCAATGCCGGTCACGCCGTTGGCATGGGCCTGCAGTGCCGTACGGTCGATTTGAGGGGCGTTGATCCGCTCGCAAGCGAACAGAAAGGCGTCCGTCGTCTCGGCGCCGGCGGCGAAAGCCAGTTTGAACGAGGCCATGTCGCTCTTTCCGGCCGTGTCGGTGAAGGCGCGGGAAAAGCTCAGCACGTCCCCCGCCGACAGACCGGCCGAGACATAGCGCGCATGATCCGCATCGGCATCATCGGTGGCCAGCACCACGGCGGAAAAGCCCTCATCGCCCAGCCTGGCGCGATAGAGGCGGTCGCGCGCGACAAAGACATTGCCGCCGGCGATCGCACTCGCTGCCAGCTGTTCATTCCCAACCGCTAGCGGTTCGAGATAGGTGCCGTCGGCAAGGAAGACGCAGCAATTTTCGGTGCCAAAGGGATGAACGCCGGTTGGCGCGACGATGAAGCCAAGCGATGTCAGCCGCGCCCGCGCCACGGCGAGGCTCGCCGTCGGCAGCACCAGATGGTCAAGCGGATGGGTCGTGCTGGTCATGCCGGCGCGGTGTGCATCATTCCCGAAATTGGTTCAAGGCCTCTTGCCGGCCCGATCAGGCCGTCGCCACGATATCGGCCGAATAGCGCAATTCGCGCAAGGGTTTGACCCGGCTGGTCGTCTCGGCATAGAGCGGGTGCGCCTTGTAGGCGGCAAGCGCGGCATCGTCCTCGAACTCGGCATAGACCACCACGTCGATCGCATCCGACAGCGGATCGACCTTGGTGTTGAGCGTCACCTCGAAGTGGCTTGAATGCGGGATCTTGCCCAGCGTGAGCAAGCCCGTGCGCACGGCCTCGACATCGTCCTTGCGCCGCGCGCTGAAGAAAACGATATGCCGGATCACGCCTGCCTCCACGTTCGATTTGCGGGCATGTTTTGTGTGAGCGGGACCGTCGCGTCAACCGCCACGATGTCGCGCCCGGCAACGCCGGCAGGCGACTTTGCAGAGGCGCAAAAGCTAGGCCCCGCCGGTGACGTAGCGCACGACGCGCGACATCTCCCTGACCGTCGTGTCGAGATAGCGGCCCTGATTATAGAGGCCATCCCAGATCAGGAAAAAGGCGATGGCGGTGATGACGATGACGTAACGCATGGCTGAAACTAACGTATGTGGCTGTTCGTAACCACAGCGATTTCACCGGCGGTCGCTCGCCCTCACGGATTCTGGCCCCAGGCACGCCACCTGGGCCAGTGCCGGGCACGGCTTGCCTCTTGAAGTTCCCGTCGATGCGGTGGAAGATTGTGGCCAAAATTCACGCAGGCAGCGGTGTTCGCGCCTGACGAATGAAAGTGGAGGACGTGGAGGCCGGCAGATCTTGCGCCGCCCCCGCGGAAGTCCAGGGGGGTGTGAGATGGCTGTCAGGGAATACAAAGGCATCGGCGACGCCATCAGGCTGGACGAACTCAATTTCGCCGAGATCGTCAAGGGCCTGCCGGCCAAGGCGCGCATGGTGCTATCGGCGGCGATGAAATTGCCGCGCGGTTCGCTGAAGGTGAGGATGCCGGATGGCCGGGCGGTGCTTGTCGGCGGCAACGGACCCGGGCCGGATGCCGAGCTGGTGTTGAAGAACTGGCGCCTGCCCGGCCGTGCCTTTTCCGGCGGCACCATCGGCGTTGCCGAATCCTACATGGACGGCGACTGGGAAAGCCCTGATGTAACCAGCTTCCTCGAACTGTTCGTCGTCAACTCGGCCGTTGGGGAACGCATTGCCGGCGGCGCCAACTGGCTCATCAACACGGTCCAGCGCATCCGCCACTGGTTCAACGAAAACACCCGCACAGGCTCGAAGCGCAACATCTCGGCGCATTACGATCTCGGCAACGCCTTCTACAAGCAATGGCTCGATCCCAGCATGACCTATTCGTCGGCGCTCTATGCGACCGGCGCCAACGACCTGGAAAGCGCTCAGGCCGCCAAGTACCGCGCGCTGGCCAAGGATACCGGCATCGGCAAGAAGGACCATGTGCTCGAGATCGGCTGCGGCTGGGGCGGTTTTGCCGAATTTGCCGCGCGCGAGATCGGCTGCCGCGTCACCGGCCTGACCATCAGCCGCGAACAGCACGATTTTGCCAAGGCGCGCATCCAGAAGGCGGGACTGTCTGACAAGGTCGACATCAAGCTGCAGGATTACCGAGACGAAACGGGCACTTACGACCGCATCGCCTCAATCGAGATGTTCGAGGCGGTCGGCGAAAAATATTGGCCGGTATTTTTCGGCAAGATGAAGGCGTGCTTGAGGCCCGGCGGCACCGCCGGCCTGCAGATCATCACCATCAACGAGGCCGCCTACGACACCTATCGGGGGCGGCCGGATTTCATCCAGCGCTATGTCTTCCCGGGCGGCATGCTGCCGACGCCGTCGATCCTGAAGACGCTGGGCAGCGACCATGGCCTTTCCCATCTGCGCGAGCGCGTCTTTCCGGACGACTATGCCCGCACGCTTGCCGAATGGCGCAACCGCTTCTGGGCGTCGTGGGAAAAGATCGTCCCGCTCGGCTTCGACGACCGCTTCAAGAAGCTTTGGGAATTCTATCTCCACTATTGCGAAGCCGGCTTTAGAGCCAGCTACATCGACGTGCGCCAGGTGGTCTACAAGGCCTGATCCGAAGCGTGATTGAGCGGGCGTATGCCCGCTTCCCTGTTAGCTGCGCGTTTGCCTCAAAGCAGGATGCGATACTTCGCAAACCCGGATTCGCCCTCGCCGGCCGGCTCGATCTTGAGCGATTTCACTCCCGATATAAAATCCTTCGCTTTGGGCCCGGTCTCGAACACGACAGTGGTGCCGGGCAGCGGCGTGAACGACCAATTGTCGTCGGCCGAGGGGTTGATCGTGCCTTCGCTGACGACGTAGCGCACGATCACGTCGCGGTTGGTGTCCGGCGCCTCGTAGATGATCTTCGAGGGATTGATGTCGGGGAAATTGCCGCCACCGCCGGCGCGGTAATTGTTGGTGGCGACGACGAATTTCGCTGCCGGATCAATAGGCTTGCCGTCGAAGCTGAGGCCGACGATGCGGTTCGAGCCGGCATTGGCGACGCCACCCTTGGCATCGTATTTTGGCGGCTGCGACAGGTCTATTCTGTAGCTGACGCCATCGATCACATCGAAATTGTAGGACGGGAATTCGGTGTCGATGAGCGCCTGGTCGGCCTTGCCCGGCTCGATCTTCCTGAAAATGCCGGCCGACATTTCCAGCCATTCCTTCACTTGCGCGCCGGTGATTTCGACGGCGCGCACCGTGTTCGGATAGAGATAGAGGTCGGCGACGTTCTTGATGGCGATGTCGCCCACCGGCACGTCGGTATAGTAGTCGGCGCCGTTGCGCCCGCCGGCCTTGAAGGGTGCTGCCGCCGACAGCAGCGGCACATCCTTCCACTGCGTGCTTTTTAATATGTCCTTGAGGTACCAGCTCTGCGCCTGGTTGACGATCTGCACCGACGGATCGTCGGCGACCAGCGCGAAATAGGAATAGAGCGGCGCCGAGGTCTTGCCGACCGGTCGGCGGACATAGGCAAGTGTCGCCTCATGGTCCGCCTTCAGCGCATCGACGACGCGCTGGTCGTCCGCCACCGTCGGCTTGTTTGCCTTGTCGACGCGCTCGTAGATCGGCCTTGCCTCAGATGTGGCCGAGGCTACGCGCCATTTCGATCCGTCCCGTTCCAGAAGCAGATCGATCAGTCCCATATGCGAGCCCCAGAAACCGCCCATCACGGCGGGCTTGCCCTGCAGCGTGCCTTTCTCTGTGTCGACGCCTTCGAGCGCCTGAAAATCCTTCTTGCCGGGGAAGACGAGATGCTGATGGCCGGTGAACACCGCATCGATGCCTTCGACGCCGGCGACGAAGAAGGAGGCGTTCTCCATGCCGTCGCCCTGCTTGATATCGATGCCGGAATGCGAGAGCGCGATGACGATGTCGGCGCCCTCCTCCTTGATCTGCGGCACCCATGCCCTGGCCGCCTCGACGATGTCGCGCGTCCTGACATTGCCTTTCAGGTTCTTCAGGTCCCAGACCATGATCTGCGGCGGCACGAAGCCGATGATGCCGATCTTGATCGGCTGCTCGGCGCCCGACCCGTCCTTGATCTTCTTGTCGAGGATGACATAGGGCTTGAGGTAGAGCTTGTCGTCGCGCGGGTTGGCGGCAAGCTCGGTGCCGCGGATCAGATTGGCACAGACGAAGGGGAAATTGGCTCCGGCCAGCACCTTGTCGAGGAACGACAGGCCGTAATTGAACTCGTGATTGCCGAGCGTCGAGCATTCATAGCCCAGCAGGTTCATGCCCTTCGTGATCGGATGCAGATCGCCGTCCTTGAGGCCCTTCTCATAGGCGATGTAATCGCCCATCGGATTGCCCTGCAAAAGATCGCCATTGTCGATCAGCATCGCATTGATGGCTTCCTTGCGCACCGCCGCGATCAGTGAGGCCGTCCGCGACAGGCCCATCGTGTCGTTGGCTTTGTCTGCGTAGTAGTCGTAAGGCAGCACATTCACATGGATGTCGGTGGTCTCCATGATCCTCAGATGCGCCTGATTGGCCTGCGCGCGGGCGGAAAACGGATGCAGCATGATGAGCGCCCCGCTGGCGGCCGCACCGGCAAGCAAACTACGGCGGGAGACGGGGTAGTTGAGATGCGGCATTGGTTTTCCTTCCCAGCGACGTGACAAGATCCCGGCCCCGGGCGGAAGCTTCGCGCCGAAAACCGGCCATGTCCATCGGGAAGTCAGTCGATCAGCAAAAGGCGACGGCTGGATGAATATCCTTGGCCGCGGTTGAGAACCTCAGCCCTTGTCGTCATCGCCCTGGGTAATCAGCCGCGCGCTGCGCTGGCCGGTGAAATAGATCCATAGCCAGCTAAGCGACACCGAGAGCCGGTTGCGAAAACCGATCAGGAAGTAGATATGCGCCACGCCCCACAGCCACCAGGCAAGCCATCCCGTGAGCTTGATCCGGCCGAAATCGATCGCGGCTGCCCACTTGCCGATCGTCGCCAGGTCGCCGGCATGTTTGTAGCGGAAAGGGCGCGGCGCGCTATCGCCGGCCAGCCGCGCCTTGATCGTCGCGGCAACATGCTTGCCCTCCTGCTTGGCGGAGGGCGCCACGCCTGGCACCGGCTTGCCGTCCGGCCGCAAGACATGCGCTGTGTCGCCAATGACGAAGATCTCCGGACTGTTCGGCACGGTCAGATCGGGCTCGACCATTACCCTGCCCGCCCGGTCCACCGGCGCGCCCAGCCACTCTCCCGCGCGCGAAGCCGCTACGCCGGCGGCCCACAGGATGGTTCGCGCCGGCAGATGCGTATCGCCAAAGACGACGCCTTCGGCATCGAGGCGCGTGACGGCGCGGCCAAGCTCGACCGTGACGCCCCGCCGCTCCAGCGCCTTGCGCGCATAGTCGGACAGCTTTGGCGCGAAATTGGCGAGGATCCTGTCTCCGGCCTCGACCAGCACCACACGCGCCTCACGCGTGTCGATGTTGCGGAATTCGCCGCGCAGCGTTTCATGCGCGAGTTCGACAATGGTGCCGGCAAGCTCCACGCCGGTCGGGCCGCCGCCGACGGTGACCAGTGTCAGCAGTGCCTGGCGCTTGGCCGGATCGGTCTCGCGCTCGGCCTGCTCGAAGGCGAGCAGGATGCGCCGGCGAATGGTGGTTGCATCTTCAAGCGTCTTCAGCCCGGGCGCGAAAGGCTCCCATTCGTCGTGGCCGAAATAAGCATGACGCGCGCCGGTGGCGAGCACCAGCGTGTCGTAGGGAACAGAACTGCCGTCCTCAAGCAGCACGCGTTTGCCTGGACGGTCGACGCCGGTGACGTTGCCGAGCAGGGTCGTCACGTCCTCGCGCTTGCGCAGCAGATGACGGATCGGCCAGGCAACTTCCGAGGTCGCCAGCGAGGTGGTCGCCACCTGGTAGAGCAGCGGCTGGAAAAGGTGATGGTTGCGCTTGTCGATCATGGTGATGCGCACGGGTGCGCCAGCCAGCGCCCGCGTGAGTTCGAGACCGCCGAACCCTGCGCCGACGACAACGACATGATGGCTGGTTTCACTCATCGCATTCACCCCTGTTTGTCTCCCTTTATCTAGTGATTTTTGTGCACCGCAACAATGTCGCGGCGCGCTAGACTGCCGCGCGTAAGGCTGCCCAGGACTCGTCGCCGGATGTCGCGAATGCCTATGTCGGCAAGCATGGACGGGTATAGCCTTGCAGGGGCTGGAACCACGGGAGTGAAGCATGGCCAACGACGATGACAAAGATGGCAAAGGGCGGGCGCAATATTATTCGCCGCCTTGCTTCATGCACGAACTCGATCCGGAATTTCGCGCGCCATTGACCGACTGGACCGATGTGCGCCGTTGGCGCAAGGCCGAGCGCGAGCGTCTGATCGCGGCACGGTTGGCGGTTTCCGCCGATGCGCGGGTGGCGATGTCGCGGGCTATCGCCGAAGGGCTCGACGCGGCCATCGGCGACATTGCCGGCCGCATGGTCAGCCTCTATTGGCCGTTTCGCGGCGAGCCGGACCTGCGGCCGTGGATGGCGTCGATCAACGAACGCGGCGGCCGCACGGCGCTGCCCATCGTGATCGAGAAAGGCCAGCCGCTGATCTTCCGCGCTTATGTACCCGGCGACCGGCTGGAAAAAGGCATCTGGAACATCCCGATCCCGGCCGAAGGCGAGCCGGTGCTGCCCGACATCGTCATCTCGCCGATCGTCGGCATCGACCGGCGAAACTACCGCCTGGGCTATGGCGGTGGCTTCTTCGACCGCACGCTGGCTGCCATGCCGTTCAAGCCATTGGTCATCGGAGTCGGCTACGAACTGCAGCGCATAGCCACCATCTACCCGCAGCCGCACGATATTCCGATGGATAGGCTGGTGACCGAGGCTGCTCAGGGCTAAGCCAGTTCCGGCTTCATGCCCATGGCGGTCCGGTCGACGATCTCGCGCAAGGCAAACGACGAATTGATCTTGGTCACATGCGGCATCGCCGACAGCCACTCCTTGTGGATGCGCTCATAGTCGACCAGATCCTTGGCGGCGATGCGCAGGATATAGTCGTATTCGCCCGACATCAGGTGGCACGACAGCACATTGGGGCAGCGCTTGATCGCCGCCTCGAAATCCGACAGCGTCTTTTCGAACTGTCCCGACAGCGATATGTGCACGATCGCCGTCATCTGGTGGCCGAGCGCGGCATTCGAAAGCCTGGCATGATAGCCGCGGATGGTGCCGGATTTCTCCAGATTGTCGAGCCGGCGCGAACAGGCCGATTGCGACAGCCCGACCCTTTCGGCGAGCGCCGCATTGGGTATTCGCCCATCCTTCTGCAGTGCCTCGAGAATGGCGATATCGATCCTGTCGAGCGGCATTTCTCGTGATTCCTGCGAAGTTTCCTTGATTTCGCGCAACGATTATCGAAACGCGTGACCCCGCGCAAGCGCATTCGCAAACACCTGCGCAACGATTCGTGGTTCACTCGGTTGATACAGGGAACGAGCCCGAAGGGCCGGATCAGGAGAAGACTATGCGCGTCGGTTGCCCCAAGGAAATCAAGAACCACGAATACCGCGTCGGCCTGACGCCGGGCTCCGTCCGCGAATATGTCGCGCATGGCCATGAAGTGCTGGTCGAAAGCGGCGCCCGGGCCCGCCGCAGGGCCCCGTGGCTCTGCCACCCCGCCCCCGCGGGGCCCCATCGCCCGGGGGGGTATTAGCAAGTGTCCCG
>NZ_JAMYPB010000052.1:0-41083 GCF_040320135.1 Mesorhizobium sp. M0772
GGGCGGCACTTCGGGGCGCAGCCGCGACAACCAGATGGCCGGCCTGATCAACGCCTACATGCCGCGCGCATCGACCCGCGGCGGCGGCGCCCTGGTCGCCAAGGCCGGCGGCGACAATCCGGTCAAGGCGCTGGCCAAGGTCTTCCTGCCCAAGCATGACGCGCCGACGCCGGATGGCAAGCCGATCGTTGAAGACGATGCCGTAGCGTCCAATGACGATCCGACATCCGCTGACGAGCAGTCTGCTGAAGGCCAGTCTGCCGACGAACAGACGGTGGCCGCGGTCGAAGAGCCCGCCCCCGTCGTCAAGACCAGGAAGGTCAAGACCGTCATCGTGACGGCGCCGAAGGTCGAAACTGCGCAGATTGTGGCTGCCTATGCCGAACCCACGCCTGTATCCCCACAGGCGGTCGACCCGGTCAACACGGCCTCGGTGCCGGCTGGTTGGGCGGTGCAGGTGGCGTCGTCGCCCAAGCAGTCCGAAGCCCAGGCTTTCCTAGACAAGACCGCCAAGCAGGCGCCCAAAGTTCTTGGGGCTGCTTCCGGTTTCACCGTCGCCTTCGAAAAGGATGGCGAGACCTATTACCGCGCCCGGTTCGGCGGCTTCCGCTCGAAGGACGCGGCCTGGAATGCCTGCAATGCCCTGAAGAAAAAGAAAATCGCCTGCTACGCCGTCCAACAGTAGGGCGGCGTCGGAACCATCTCCCGAAAATTTACTGCGTCGAAGGAGACTAGTTGTGATTGGAGAGCAAGACGTCCTTGGCTTCGTTGATCCGCGCCGCCAGGAAAGACGTGCCGCCGATGTCGGGGTGCAGGCGCTGCATCAGGCGGCGGTGCGCCTTGCGGACATCCGCCGCGGCGGCCCCCGCTTCAAGACCAAGGATCTTGTAGGCCTCCTCCTTAGTCATGGCGCCCGCACCTGGCGCAACACCCAGCCCTTCGCCACCGTTCGCCTCAGCGTCTTTGCGCCAGACGGGAAAACGGCCGTCAAGATACGTCTCTAGGAGCTGGCGGCTCTCCGGGTCGCCGGGGAGTTCGCGGTAAAGCTGCTGCAGCTCGGCCAGGCCCATCGCGCCCAGCATCTTGCCTTCATGGCGGCCGGCCAGAACCAGGCCTTCAAGCCCGCCCGTATCGTGATCAAGCTCCATTTCCAGTGCGGCGGTCCGCACCGTCGAGCGCTTGCCGGGCGCCGGCCCGACCGACGGCCGCTTCATTCGCATCGAACCGTACCAGGCAAGGGCCGCGGCCAGGATGAGGCCGGCAATGCCTTCGCGCCCGACCACCAGCACGGCAAGGCCAACCAGCGCCAGAAGCACCGGCCCGAGCGTGCGCATGCCGCTTGCCAGTTTTTGCGCATCGGCACGGACAAAGATCGTCGCCGCGCCGAGCAGCACCAGAAACAGTGCAACAAGTGCAATGATAGCGCCCATCAATTCCCGCCGCCCCTGAGATGCTCGATCAGCAGCCGATCTCCCGGCCTGTCCCTTGCCTCGAGCGCCTTCAATCCACCCGTCGCATAGAGGGCAACCGCCGAAAGCAGCCCGGCCAAGGTCGCGGCAGCCCGCCGATCAAATCGGAACCAAGCCCCTTTGGACAGCCGCGCAATCTCCTTGAACGCCTTTTCTGCGCCGGGATCATGGCCTTCCTGGAAGACGAAGACGGGAACGCCGTGCAGACCGAGGCTGCCGGCCTTCTGCGCCAGGTCGTCGATATCCTCTTCCATGGCGTCGCCGATATAGACCAGCGCATTGACCTTGGCCGCCGCCGTTTCCTTCAGCGCATGCGCCAGCACCTTGCCGATCTGGGTGTGGCCGGCACGGCAGTCGATCCGCGTCATCAGCTGCTTCAGGGCATTGGTGTCGGCGACAAAAGCCGACGAGCGGCACTCGCCCAACCCGCGAAAATAGGCAAGTTGGACGCTGAGAGTTCCGGCCTTGCCGACGGCGTCGAACATTTCGCCCTGCAGCTTGGTGGCGAGATCCCAGGTCGGCTGGCGGCTCATCGTTGCGTCGAGGGCAAGGATCAGCCGGCCCGTGCCGGTCGCGGACGCGACAAGCGTCCGGGCCTGACGGATGAAGGCGTCGATCTCGCCGGCATTGGATTGAGGCTTGACCGGCGCAGGACTGGCCCTTGCGGGCACGCGCTGCTTCTTGTCGCTCATAAGAAGCAAGATGTGGCGTTGTCGGCCCCCTTGCAAGTCCAGCCTTGGACAAGATGAAGGGCCAGCGCTCGACGCTCTGGGAGAAGCGGCCGCGCCCTTGGCTCTACAGCAAGCCCAGATCGGCGAGCTCGCGCTTCAGTTTCGGCGGCATCTCGACCATTCCGGCCTTGCCCTTGCCGATATCGGCGGGCGCATCCGAAGGTTTGAGATAACGCCAGCCCTGGAAGGCGCGGCGCGGCTGCCAGTCGGTGCGCACGACGTCGAGGTCGAGCATCAGGCGGCAACGGCCGATGCCTTCGTCGTCGGTGAAGGGCCTGATATCAGTGATCAGCTGGCGGCATTGCACGCTGCCCTTGATCACCCAATAAAGCGAACCGCCATCGGTCACCTCGGCGCCGCGCGCCGGCACCATGCGGGTGGTGTGCCAGTGCTCGGCGGGTTCGCCGGCGCGGCGGCGCTCATCGACGCGAAAGGCGATCCATTCTTCGAGGTCCTCGACGCTGTCGCAACCGACGCACAGTTTTAGGAGATTGAGTGCCATCGCTTAAGGTTTAGTCCGGCGCGCGATTGCGTCAACGGCCCTGCCCGACTTCTCCACAGTGCCAGTGGCGTTGCGCGGTCAGCATTCCACGACATTGACGGCGAGCCCGCCAAGGCTGGTTTCCTTGTACTTCTCGTTCATGTCGAGGCCCGTCTGGCGCATTGTTTCGATCGCGGCGTCGAGCGGCACGAAATGGACGCCGTCGCCTTTGATCGCCAGAGAGGCGGCGGTGACCGCCTTGACGGCGCCGAGCGCGTTGCGCTCGATGCAAGGCACCTGGACGAGACCGCCGACTGGATCGCAAGTCATGCCGAGATGATGTTCGAGCGCGATTTCGGCGGCGTTCTCGACCTGCTCGGGCGTGCCGCCCATGACGGCGCAGAGACCCGCGGCAGCCATCGCCGAGGCCGAGCCGACCTCGCCCTGGCAGCCGACTTCGGCGCCGGAGATCGAGGCATTGGTCTTGATGATGCCGCCGACGGCGGCGGCCGTGAGCAGGAAGTCGCGGATGCTCGGCTGGTCGGCCTCGGGGTGGAAATGCAGCCAGTAACGCAGCACCGCCGGCAATGTGCCGGCCGCGCCATTGGTCGGCGCGGTGACGACGCGTCCACCGGCGGCGTTCTCTTCGTTCACCGCCATGGCGTAGATCGACAGCCAGTCATTGGCCAGCAAAGGGTTGGGCTTGTTCTGCTGCCATTGCTCCTGCAGCTTGTCGTGCAGCATGCGGGCACGACGGCGCACTTTCAGCCCGCCCGGCATGATGCCGTCCTGCGACAGGCCGCGGTCGATGCAGCCCTTCATGGCGCCCCAGATCGCATCAAGGCCGCTGTCGAGCTCCTCGCGCGACATATGCGTCTCTTCATTGATGCGCTTCATGTCGGCGATAGACAGGCCGCTTTTGCCTGCCATCTTCAGCATCTCGACGGCATTCTTGAAGGGATAGGGCACCTTCTTGCCTTCTGTGGTCACCGAGCCCTTCACCTTCATCCGCTGCAGCTCTTCCTCGGACACCACGAAGCCGCCGCCGATGGAATAGTAGATGCGCTTGAGCAGCAGCCGGTCGCCGGCATCGTAAGCGTAGAAGGCCATGCCGTTGGCGTGGCCGGTGAGCGGCGTCTTGCGGTCGAGCACCAGATCCGTCGCCGGGTCGAAGCGATAGGAGGGATGGCCGTGTGGCGATATCCGCTTCTCGGCGGCGATGCGCGTGGCGATGCCTTCGGCCTGATCGGGATCGACCGTCTGCGGTGTCAGGCCAGCAAGGCCGAGGACAACGGCGCGATCCGAGCCATGGCCGATACCGGTATAGGCGAGCGAACCGTGCAGGCTGGCGCCCAGACGATCAACTTTCGCGCCGGCCGGGCGCGGCCAGTCGTCTCCGGCGATCTCGTCGAGAAACCGCCGCGCCGCTGTCATCGGTCCCATCGTGTGCGAACTCGACGGTCCGATGCCGATCTTGAACAGGTCGAAAACCGAAAGAAACACGCTGCGCCGTCTCCGGGAATGGGATCAAGACCTACATATAGGACTTTCCATGATGTTTGTGCTGTTTTGCGGATTGCGGCGCTGCACCTGCCGACCTTGTTTGCTCCGGCAGCGACATCACCGGCTGAAAGCGCGTCGCGCTGAAACGGATTCATGCGACGCGCTTTAAGTTCTTGTTTCAATGCATGTCGTTGTCCCAGAACCGCAGCTCACCTCTGGGCGGCATGCATTGGAGCATCGAACTGACCGCTTTGCCTGTGGTAAAAGGGGGCATGGGCGATTCCTTCCATCTGTCGACGGCTGATCTGGCGGCGCTGGCTTTCTTCCTGCTCGCATGGTTGCTGCATACGCTGGCGTCCGACGGCAGACTGGTCAGCCGGGTGTCGTTGACGATGGCCATGAACGTGCAGCGCGAGGCCTGGATGCGCACCATGGCCGAGCGCGAAATCCGCATCGTCGACACCGCCATCATGAGCGGCCTGCAGCAAGGCACCGCCTTTTTCGCCTCCAGTTCGCTGATTGCGCTCGGTGGCTGTTTCGCGCTGCTTGGCGCCTCGGATCAGGTCCTTGCCGTGCTGAACGACCTGCCGTTGAACGCGACCTCATCGCGCTCCGCCTTTCAGATCAAGGTCTTTGGCCTGGTGCTGATCCTGGCCTTCGCCTTCTTCAAGTTCGGCTGGGCCTACCGTCTGTTCAACTACTGCACGATCCTGATCGGCGCGGTGCCGATCCCCTATGGCGAGGCGTCACGCAACCCGGTCAGCGAAACGGCGGTGTGGCGCGCGGCGCGCATGAACATGCTGGCCGGCAAGCATTTCAATTCAGGCCTGCGCGCGGTGTTCTTCTCGATCGGCTATCTCGGCTGGTTCGTCGACCCGATCGTGTTCGTGCTGTCGACGCTGCTGCTTCTGGCGGTGCTGGTGCGGCGCCAGTTCTTTTCGGCGGCGCGACAAGCGGTGATCGGTCAGCCGCCCGGGCCGGGGAAAAGCTGGTCGATCCGGCCCGACAGCCAATAGGCGGCGAGCCCGATCCACTCGCGGATCGCCATGGTCGTGGTCTGCAGCGAATCGGGTGCGTTGTCGCGAAACAGGCCAAAGCCTTCCTTGCCCGAGGTGCGATAGTCGACCGGCCACGGGACCGTCTGAAAGCCGGCCTTGTCGAACAGCGCCTTGGCGCGCGGCATGTGGAAGGCGGAGGTCACCAGCAGCCAGGTCTCGCCCGGTTTCGGCGTTACCAGTTCCTTGGTGAAGACCGCATTCTCATAGGTGTTGCGGGATTTGTTCTCGAGCATCAGGCGATCGGCGTCGACGCCAAGCGCACCGAGCAGGCGCGGCGCGGTGGCCGCATCGCCCTCGCCATCGATGAACAGTTCACCGGTGCCGCCGGAGATAACCACTTTCGCCTCGGGAAAGCGCCGGGCAAGGATCGCCGTCTCGACCATGCGGTCGCCGCCGGAATTCAGCTCATAGCCACCGCGCGCCAGATTGATGGCGCCCTCGAAACCGCCGCCGAGCACGACGATGCCGTCGACCTTCTGCGGCAGCGGCGGCTTTGGGAAGCGCTCTTCGAGCGGATTGAGCATCATGGCGCCAAGCGACGTCCAGGCCGACAGCGCCAGAATCAGGAAGGCGAACACACTGCCCGTCGCCGCCAATCGCCGGCGGCCGATCAGCGCCGCGAGCAAGCCGGCAAGCAGCAGGAAGATCGCCAGGTTGAGTGGTTGGACGAAGAACCAGAATATCTTGGAGAGATAGAAGAACATTGCCTGCCTATCTCCAGCTCAAATTGTGACGGCCGATGAAGTGCTCGACCGCACTCGCTACCGCTTCCGCTTCGAGGCGGCTTAACTCCCTGCCGAAAACAAGGACGCCGTTCGCGTTGGTCAAGCTGATGACTTCCGACAGTCCCACTTCGTCCGTGGGATAGGTGTGGTCGAGGATTTCGACCCTAAGATGCCCTTTCAAAGGCAGTGACCACCGATTTCGCAAAGAACCCCTCACCGAGCGCACGGCTGCGGTGTCGGTCAGCCGCAGGGTTTCCCTGCCGAACACCCGCCAGATGAAATCCTTGCCCAGGAAATAGGTGAAGAGGGCAATGACCGCCACGAAGGACAGCAGGCCGAGCGTGCCGCTGGTGAGCGTTGCGGACGACATATCCGTCAATCCCATGTAGCCGGTGTAGGCGACGATCGCGGCCCCGATCAGGACAAAGACTGTCCTGAAATCCGAGGTGCGTGGCGGGTTCGTGATCAGCAGTTCGTTTCCCGTCTCGACGATGGAAATGCGAGACGGAGGCGGCATGCTACCACCACTTCTCCGGCTGGAAGGTTCCCGCCGCCTGCTCGATGACGGCGGCTGTCTGGAACAGGGTTTCCTCGTCGAAGGGACGGCCAATCAGCTGCAGGCCGAGCGGCAGGCCCTTGGCATCGAGGCCGGCAGGCACGGCAATGCCCGGCAGTCCGGCCATGTTCACGGTCACCGTGAAAATGTCGTTGAGGTACATTTTCACCGGATCGGCGGCCATGTCCTCGTCGGCGATGCCGAAGGCGGCCGACGGCGTCGCCGGCGTCAGGATGACGTCGACGCCGTCGGCAAAAACCGTCTCGAAGTCGCGCTTGATCAAATTGCGCACCTTCTGCGCCTGCAGATAGTAGGCATCGTAATAGCCTGCCGACAGCACATAGGTGCCGATCATGATGCGACGCTTGACCTCCCGACCGAACCCGGCGGCTCGGGTCTTTTCGTACATGTCGACAATGTCCTGGCCCGGCACGCGCAGGCCGTAGCGGACGCCGTCATAGCGCGCCAGATTGGATGACGCTTCGGCGGGCGCAACGATATAATAAGCCGGCAAAGCGTATTTGGTGTGCGGCAGCGAGATGTCGACGATCTCGGCGCCGGCATCCCTGAGCCAGGCAATGCCCTTCTGCCACAGCGCCTCGATCTCTTCCGGCATGCCGTCGACGCGGTATTCCCGGGGAATGCCGACCTTCATGCCCCTGATCGGTTTGCCGATCGCCGCCTCGTAATCCGGCACCGGCCGGTCGACGGAAGTGGTGTCCTTGGCGTCGACCGAGGCCATGGACTTCAGCATGATCGCGGCATCGCGCACGTCCCGGGCGATCGGGCCGGCCTGATCGAGCGACGAAGCGAAGGCGACGATGCCCCAGCGCGAGCAGCGGCCATAGGTCGGCTTGATGCCGACGGTGCCGGTGAAGGCGGCTGGCTGGCGGATCGAGCCGCCGGTGTCGGTGGCGGTAGCGCCGGCGCACAGGAAAGCCGAGACGGCGGAAGCCGAGCCACCCGACGAGCCCCCCGGCACCAGTTGGGCATTGTCCAGCGTGCGCGCGGTCTTGGTGCCGCCGGCCGAAACGAAACCGCCATCGCCCTGATGCGTGGTCGGCATCACCACCGTGTCGAGGCGCGAACGCCGCCACGGATTGACGACAGGGCCGTAATAGGAGGTCTCGTTGGACGAGCCCATGGCGAACTCGTCCATGTTAAGCTTGCCCAGCATGACGGCGCCGTCTGCCCACAGATTGGCGGTGACGGTCGATTCGTAGCGCGGCTTGAAGCCGTCCAGCACATGGCTGCAGGCCTGGGTGTGGATACCTTCGGTGCCGAACAGGTCCTTGATGCCGAGCGGGATGCCTTCCAGCGCACCGCCCTGGCCCTTGGCGAGCCTGGCGTCGGAAGCTTTGGCCATATCGCGCGCCTTGTCGCCGGTGACGACGATGTAGGCATTGAGCACCGGATTGGCGCGCTCGATGGCACCGAGATAGGCCTCGGTGATTTCGACGGCCGAAATCTCCTTGGCGCGCAGCTTGGCGCGCGCCTGCGAAATTGTCAGATGGGTCAGTTCGCTCATCAAAGGCTCTTTTCGTAAAACACCGACCACTCGGAATCGGGATAATCCAGCACCGGCCCGCAGCGCGAGAAGCCGGCGCGTTCGTAGACGGTCCAGGCGGCGGGATGGCGGTCGCCGGTTTCAAGCACCAGGCGCTTCAGCCCTTCGCTGCGCGCCAGCGTTTCGACATGTTCGACGATCTTGGCGCCGATCTTCCTGCCCCGATGCGAAGGCCGCGTGTACATACGCTTGACCTCACCGACGCGGGCATCATGGCGCTTCAGCGCGCCGCAGCCGATGGCTTGCCTGTCGTCGCGGGCGATAAAGACGGTGGTGTCGTCGCCAGCCATCTGCTCGACCGTCAGATGGTAGCAATGCTCCGGCGGCGTCAGTTCGAGCAGAGCCGCGTTGAGCTCCTCGACCAAAGCGCGGACATCGTCCTGCAGCGGCGTTTCGATCGCGATCTCGATTGCCATCGGCCGCCTACTCCACGACCTTCGGCACGAGGAAGAAATTCTCGTCAGTGGCCGGCGCATTGGCGACGATATCGGCGGCCTTGTTGCCGTCCGTGACGATGTCTTGGCGCTTCTTCATCTCCATCGGCGTCACCGATGTCATCGGTTCGACGCCGGAGACATCGACCTCGTTCAGCTGCTCGACAAAGCCCAGAATGGCGTTCAGCTCGCCGGTCATGCGCTCGGCATCCTCCTCGCTCACCGCAATGCGGGCGAGACGCGCGACGCGCTTCACAGTTTGCAGATCAACGGACATGTCTTTAGCCTTTGGGAAAACCAGATGGCGCTATAGCGGCGTGGCGCGTGCCGCGCAACATCGATCGTGCTTGGGGATAGAGCCCGTTCATGCCAGGGCGGCATTTCAGCCTAGGGCAGCGATACACCCTCGCACAGATAATAGCTGCCGCCATTGCCGGCCTGCTCGCCTTCGTCGGCGGTCGGGCGCACCGAGACGATGTCGATTTGGGTCGCGTTCATCTGCGTGATCGACAGTATATCGGGAAAGAGAAAGCCCGGCTCCTGGCAGATGGCAGTGACCGCCCAGCTCGGCGAGCGCGTCGCCTTGGTGACCTGGACGAACTCGCAATTATACTCGACGCTTTGCAGGCCGTCCGCCGACAAGATGACATTGCCGGTGTCGATCAGCGTCTGCAGCGTGTCCTTTTTGGCTTGCGCGCAAAGCTCCTGGGTCTGGAGGTAAACGCCCTTGATGAAGTCCTCGGCGGCGGATGCGGGCGACGCAGCGACCAGCATCGAAACGCAAAGAGTCTCTCTCAAACCCATGGTTTAATTCCCCTTTGCGACAAGGGATCGTTTCAACGATCGCTCTATAGTGTGATCGTTTGGCCGATGGCTGGCAAGGCTACGTCGACACCTGATCCTTCGAGGCCGGCCACGAACTTCTCCGCCGTCGCGTCGATGATCGGGAAGGTGCCGAAGTGGCATGGCACGACGGTGTCGAAGTGGAAGAAGCGCCGGCAGGCCAGGGCCGCCACCGCGCCGCCCATGGTGAAGCGGTCGCCGACCGGCACGAGGCCGATCTTCGGCTCATGCAATTCCTCGATCAGCGCCATATCGGAGAAGATGTCGGTGTCGCCCATATGGTAGAGCGTCTTGTCCTCCGGGAAATGCAGGACCAGCCCGTTGGGATTGCCGAGGTAGACGTTCTGGCCGCCATCGAGCCCAAACGACGAGGAATGCAGTGCCTGCACGAATGTGGTGGTGAAGGCACCGCAATCGACGGTGCCGCCATGATTGCCGGGATTGATCTTCTTGCCGTCGACGCCCTTGCCGACCAGGTACATGCAGATCTCGTAATTGGCGACCAGCTGGGCGCCGCTCTTCTTCAGCACCTCCACCGCGCCGCTGACATGATCACTGTGGCCGTGGGTCAGAAGCACATGGGTGACGCCTTCCGCCGGCCCCTCCCAGCCGCTCGTCCATGATGGGTTGCCGACGAGATAGGGGTCGATCAGGATGTTCGCGCCTGATGTCTCGACGCGGAAGGCGGAATGTCCGTACCAGGTCAATTTCATCGATCGTGTTCCTCGATTTTGGTTGCGCCGGAAGATAGAACGCCGGCAGCAAAATTAAAGTGACATAGTGTGCTCGCGGTTCAAAAGAACGTGTCGCGCTCTTTGTGACGGCAAGTCTGGGTCACGGTTAGACTGGGTCACGGTAAAACTGGTTGGGGAAAGCCGTTGGGCATCATAGCAATCGAGGATCTGCCGGCACGGCTGGAGGGCGGCAGGACGCTGGCCGGGCTCGACCTCGGCGACAAGACGATCGGTGTCGCCGTTTCCGACCGCGGCCTGTCCTTCGCCCATCCGCGCGCGGTCATCCTGCGCAAAAAGTTTTCGCTGGATGCGGCAGCGCTGCTCGCCCAGCTGCAGAAGGACAATGTCGGCGCGTTTGTACTCGGTCTCCCCATCAACATGGACGGTTCGGAAGGTCCCCGCGCCCAGAAGTCGCGCGCCTTCGTGCGCAACATGGCAGGTATAACCGACCTGCCCTTTGTGCTGTGGGACGAGCGGCTGTCGACGGTGGCGGCGGAGCGGACGCTGATCGAGATGGATTTCTCGCGCCGAAAGCGCGCCGGCAAGATCGATTCGGCGGCTGCGGCCTTTATTCTGCAGGGAGTTCTGGACCGGCTCCAGTCGCTTGACCCACGCGATCGGACGGAACCGGATTCCCCGCCTGCCGCCTGACCCAGGCCATGATGTTGCGGCGGCGGCGAAACGCCCACAATGCCATCAGCAGGAAGCCGTCGAAGATGCAGGCCCTTGCCACCATGCCCGGAATGATCGCCGGATCGATGCCCAGCATCTGCCCGTAGAGCTGAAACACGAAATCATGCAGCTGCCGGCTGAGCATGACGTAGCCGAAATTGATGTCGTTGAGCGACAGGAAGAACCAGCCCCAGAACAGAGCGAGTGGCGCGGCCCACAATGCGAACAGCGTGCGCATCAGTGACCGTCCCTGCGGCTGGAGCCGCCTCTGCGACCGCTGGGACCAATGTCCGGACGGCCGGAAATGCGCGACAGCAAGGAGCCGTGCGCGGCACCCTTGGCCATGGCATGGGCGGTGGCGCGGCTCTCTGCCTCCCGAGAAACCATGACAGCGAAGACCGACCTCCGCTCGGCCAGCATGGCGACATAGGAGGCCAGAAGTGCCGCCAATTGCACGGCGACAACCAAAAACAGGCCGTTGATGCCTCGCGCTGCGCCGCCGATCAGGATGAGCGACAACACCGCGGATGCCGAAATGAAGGCGGTCCGCGCCACACTGTCGGCTTCGTCCGGGCTCGCTGCGGCGTTAACCAGGCTCTCGACGAAGACCCAGCAAAACAGCACCGCCACGACCAGCAAGGCGATGGCCAGCGGCGCCACGACGGCAGCATTGTCGAGATCGGCCAGACGAGTGTTTTCCACGACGACGCCGAGCACGCCCAGAGCGCCCGCAACGCCGCGGTTTCCATCGACACAGATGAACGCCAGCAGGGCGAAAACCAGCGCCCAGTGCAAGGCCAGAAAGGACGTCAAAATGTGCCGCATGGCATTCCTGCTTTGGTGACAAAGACAGTGGGGTCTGCGGCCTGCGGCTGCAACGGAAACCATTCGTTAAGGTTAACGGCTGTCCACAGGCAGGCAAATTCGTTCACGGCCTGGCGGAAGGCCCTCAATTCACCGGCGGATAGAGCGTGTCGATGATCATGCGCGCATCGTGGCGCGAATCGAGCATGCCATAGGTGTTGCGCCACTGGCCGGCGAGCCGCGTCTCGACGAAGGCGTCCGCAATCCGCCCTGCCCCCAGCCGGCGCAATTCCGCAGCTGCCGCCGACAGCGCCAGCTGTTCGGTCAGCAGGCGGGCCGACCCCTCATCGGTGCCGGCGACCTGCATGGCCGCCTTGAGCACGCCAATGGTTCCGCGTCCGCCGGCGCCGAGATCGCGGTCGATGCCGGCCAGCACCTCCTCGAACAGGCCGGGCGCGCGGCCGAGCACGCGCAGCACGTCGAGCGCCATGACATTGCCTGAGCCCTCCCAGATCGCATTGACCGGGGCTTCGCGGTAGTAGCGGGCGAGCGGCGCTTCCTCGACATAGCCATTGCCGCCGAGGCACTCCATCGCCTCATAGAGCAGTGGCGGCGCGATCTTGCAGACCCAGTATTTGACCACCGGGGTCATGGCGCGGGCAAAGGCAGCCTCGCCGCGGTCGCCGGCAGCCTCGTCGAAGGAGCGCGCCAGTCGGAACGAGAGTGCCGTGGCGGCGGCGACATCGAGCGCCATGTCCGCCAGCACGCGCTGCATAAGCGGCTGTTCGATCAGCGTCGAGCCGGCCACCTGGCGGTGACGGGCGTGATGCACGGCCTCAGCCAACCCCGCTCGCATGATTGCCGACGAGGCGACGGCGCAGTCGAGCCGGGTCAGCGTGACCATGTCCATGATCGTCTTTATACCGGCGCCGGGCTCGCCGACCATCTCGCCGATGGTGTTGACGAACTCTACCTCCGATGAGGCGTTGGAGCGGTTGCCGAGCTTGTCCTTCAGCCGCTGAAAGCGGAAGCCGTTGCCGGAACCGTCGCCGAGGATGCGCGGGACGAGAAAACAGGAAAGCCCTTCCGACGCCTGTCCAAGCACGAGAAAAGCGTCCGACATCGGCGCCGACATGAACCATTTGTGGCCGGTGAGGCGATAAAAGCCGCTGCCGGCGCGTTCGGCCCGTGTGGTGTTGGCGCGCACGTCGGTGCCGCCCTGCTTTTCGGTCATGCCCATGCCGAGCGTCAGCCCGGCCTTGTCGACCGGCGGCTTCTGGCTCTGGTCGTATTTGCGCGTCGTCACGCGCGGCGCCCATTCGCGAAACAGCTTTGGGCTGGCCATCAGGGCGGCCAGCGAAGCGCTGGTCATGGTGATGGGGCAGAGATGCCCGGTCTCGAGTTCGGCGGTCAGGTAGAAACGCGCGGCGCGCACCTGATGGCGACGGCCGATCTCGCTATCGCCGTTTTCCCAGATCGAGGAATGCAGGCCGCCGGCAACCGAGCGGCGCATCAGCGCATGATAGGCCGGATGGAATTCGACGAGGTCGATGCGCCGGCCCTGACGGTCATGCGTGCGGAGCTTCGGCGTCTCGACATTGGCGAGGCGCGCCAGCTCCTGCGCCTCCTGCGTCAGGACGAACCGGCCAAGCCCGTCGAGGTCCTTGCGCACCGGATCGGAAAAACGCTCGGCAAGCTGGATCAGCAACGGATCGCCCCGCCAGGCGTTGCCGCCCGTCAGCGGCGGCGGCTGGTTGGTCACGTCGTCGGTCACGCCCAATCCTTCTGAAAGTAGAAGGGCCTTCTAACGCTAGAAAGGCACTTATCATCACAAGGCTTCGAATCCGAAGCAATCGGCTAGATATAGCCCAAGGCAGGCGTCGCGCGCGACGAAAATACCGGGGAGAAAGGTCGCAATGCCAAGCTGACGCTTGCGGCAAGGAATTCTCCCCCCTATAGCAGCGCCTTGAGATGACCGACGCTTCGTCCCTGCCGCTTTATCCTCACCGCCATCTTCTGGGCATCCGCGATCTTTCCCCCGGTGACATCGAGCTTCTGCTCGACCGGGCCGATCGTGCCGTCGCCATTTCGCGGCAGTCCGAAAAGAAGACCTCGACGCTGCGCGGCCGCACCCAGATCAACCTCTTCTACGAAGCCTCGACGCGCACGCAGTCGTCGTTCGAACTGGCCGGGAAACGGCTCGGCGCCGACGTCATGAACATGTCGGTGGCGAGCTCTTCGGTGAAGAAGGGCGAGACGCTGATCGACACGGCGATGACGCTGAACGCCATGCGCCCCGACATCCTGATCATCCGCCACCAGTCTGCGGGTGCCGCCGCCCTTTTGGCGCAGAAGGTCGGCTGCTCGGTGGTCAATGCCGGCGACGGCGCGCATGAACACCCAACGCAGGCGCTGCTCGACGCGCTGACTATCCGCCGCGCCAAGGGGCCGCTGTCGAAACTGATCGTAGCGATCTGCGGCGACATCCTGCATTCGCGCGTCGCGCGTTCCAACATCATGCTCTTGAACGCGCTTGGCGCGCAGGTGCGGGTCGTGGCGCCGTCGACGCTGCTGCCCACCGGCATCGAGAAAATGGGCGTCATCGTCTCGCGCTCGATGGCCGAGGGCCTCAAGGGCGCCGACGTGGTGATGATGCTGCGCCTGCAGCGTGAGCGGATGGAAGGCGCCTTCGTGCCTTCGGTACGCGAATATTTCCGCTATTTCGGCCTCGATGCCGAAAAGCTGAAGGCCGCCAAGGACGGCGCGCTGGTGATGCATCCCGGTCCGATGAACCGCGGCGTCGAGATTGCGTCCGAAATCGCCGACGGTCCGCAAAGCGTCATCCAGGAACAGGTCGAGATGGGTGTCGCCGTGCGCATGGCGGTGATGGAAGCGCTGCTCGACCCGCGCCGCAACGAGGGCCGGAGCGCATGAGCACGACGGTCTTTGAGCGCGCCCGCATCGTCGACCCGTCACGCGGCTTCGACGAGGTCGGCACCGTGATCGTCGAGGGGAAAAAGATCGTTGCCGCCGGCAAGGCTGCCCTGAACCAGGGCCTGCCGGCGGGAGCCACCGTGGTCGACTGCGCCGGCAAGGCAATCATTCCCGGCCTGATCGACGCGCGCGTCTTCATCGGCGAACCGGGCGGCGAACATCGCGAGACCATCGCTTCGGCCAGCGTTGCGGCGGCGGCCGGCGGCGTTACCTCCGTCGTTATGATGCCCGACACGGACCCGGTGATCGACAATGTCGCGCTGGTCGAATTCGTGCTGCGCACCGCCCGGGACACGGCAAGCGTCAACATCTTTCCGGCGGCGGCGATCACCAAAGGCCTCGCCGGTCGCGAGATGACCGAATTCGGCCTGTTGCGCGAGGCCGGTGCGGTCGCCTTCACCGATGGGCGGCACACAATATCCAGCGCACTGGTGATGCGCCGGGCTCTCACCTATGCCCGCGATTTCGGTGGCGTCATCGCACATGAGACACAGGATGGCGACCTCGCTTCGGCAGGCGTGATGAATGAAGGCCTGTATGCCAGCTGGCTCGGCCTTGCCGGCATTCCGCGCGAGGCCGAGTCCATCCCGCTGGAGCGCGACCTGGCGCTGGCACGGCTGACGCGCGGCGCCTACCACGCGGCCAAGATCTCGACGGCGATGGCAGCGCAAGCGATGACGCGGGCGAAAGCCGACCAGGCCAATGTCACGGCGGGCGTGGCGATCCAAAATCTGTCGCTGAACGAGAACGATGTGGGGGAATACCGCACCTTCTTCCGGCTGACGCCGCCTTTGCGCGCGGAGGAAGACCGGCTGGCCATGATCGAGGCGGTCAAGGACGGCACGATCGACATCATCGTCTCCTCGCACGACCCGCAGGATGTCGACACCAAGCGCCTTCCCTTCGCCGATGCAGCTGCCGGCGCGATCGGGTTGGAGACGCTGCTTGGAGCAGCGCTTCGGCTCTACCACAATGGTGACGTGCCGCTACTTCGGCTGGTCGAAACACTGTCCACCGCACCAGCAAGGCTGTTCGGCCTGCCGGGCGGCACGCTGAAGCCGGGAGCGCCGGCCGATCTTGCGCTGATCGACCTCGAAGAACCCTGGATCGTGAGTGAAAGCGGCATCCGCTCGCGCTCGAAAAACACCTGCTTCGAAGGTGCGCGGCTGCAAGGCATGGTCTTGCAAACGCTGGTGGCGGGCCGCACAGTGTTTTCGAGCTAGAGCGATCGCGCCACGTCGCAGACCGATATGTTGCTGGGGAAATGCGGGGGCAAACAATGAGTTATAACGTTATCCTGGCATTGCTGTTCGGCTATCTCCTCGGCTCGATTCCCTTCGGCCTCTTGATCACCCGCGCGGCCGGCCTCGGCGATGTGCGCAAAATCGGCTCCGGCAATATCGGCGCCACCAACGTTCTTCGCACCGGCAACAAGGGCCTCGCCGCCGCGACGCTGGTGCTCGACGCGTTGAAGGGTACGGCGGCGGTGATGATCGCGCGCCATTTTGGACACGACTACGGACTGTGGGCCGGCCTTGGGCTCTGGGCAGGCCTTGGCGCCTTCCTTGGCCATCTGTATCCGGTCTGGCTCGGTTTCAAGGGCGGCAAGGGCGTGGCGACCTATCTCGGCGTGCTGATCGCGC
Source organism: Mesorhizobium sp. M0772 (assembly GCF_040320135.1). NCBI lineage: Bacteria > Pseudomonadati > Pseudomonadota > Alphaproteobacteria > Hyphomicrobiales > Phyllobacteriaceae > Mesorhizobium > Mesorhizobium sp. M0772. Next base: position 16,215 of record NZ_JAMYPB010000052.1, read on the forward strand.
TCGGCTGGCATGTGGCGCTGATCTTTATCGTCGTCTGGCTGGCGATGGCTTTTCTGTTTCGCTATTCCTCACTGGCAGCGCTGACGGCGGCGGTCATCGTGCCGATCCCGCTTTATTTCTGGAGCACACCTGAGACCGCCGGGCTGTTCCTGGTGATGAGCCTGATCGTCATCTTCAAACATCGCGCCAACATTTCGCGCCTTCTTGCCGGCACCGAAGGCAAGATCGGAGCCAAGGGTTGAGCAAGCCCGCCGCCGGGCCGCGCCTCAGCGACCGGCAGCGGCTGAGCTGGCTGCGGCTGATCCGCACCCAAAATGTCGGCCCGACCTCGTTTCGCGAATTGATCAACCGCTTTGGTTCGGCGGAGGCGGCGTTGGAGATGCTGCCCGAGCTGATGATTTCGGGCGGAGCCAAAAGGATCATGCGCATTCCTTCCGTGGAGGAAGCCGAAGCGGAACTCGACGCAGCCAGTGAAAACGGCGCCCGCTTCGTCGGCATCGGCGAGGCCGACTACCCGCCGATGCTGAAAAACATGGACAATCCGCCGCCACTGATTGCCGTGAAGGGCGAGGCAGCCGTCTTTCGCCTGCCGGCGGTGGCCATCGTCGGCGCCCGCAACGCGTCGCTCGCCGGCATCAAGATGGCGCGCATGCTGGCGGCGGATCTTGGCCGCGACGGCTACGTCATCGTTTCCGGCCTGGCGCGCGGCATCGACACGGCAGCACACCAGGGCAGTCTCTCGACTGGTACAGTGGGTGTGCTGGCCGGTGGGCTCGATGTCCCCTACCCGCCCGAAAATATCGGCTTGTGCGAAGACATTGCCGAGCGTGGCGGCGCCGTTATTTCGGAAATGCCGTTCGGCTGGCAGCCGCGGGCGCAGGATTTTCCGCGCCGCAACCGGCTTGTCGCGGGCGCCGCCCTCGGACTGGTGGTGATCGAAGCTGCGCAACGCTCCGGCTCGCTGATCAGCGCGCGCCTGGCCGGCGAGATGGGCCGGCTGGTCTTTGCCGTACCGGGTTCGCCGCTCGATCCGCGCTGCGCCGGCTCCAACGGGCTGCTCAAGGATGGCGCCACCCTGGTCACCGAGGCGGCCGACGTTTCCGGTGCGATCGCACCCTTGGCGGGCACGCGAACGCGAAGCATTGCGCCGCCAGAAAAGGCACCCGATTTTTCGGCAACACCCCCGCCCGGTGAGGACGAACGCAGCGGCGTGCTCGAGGCGCTGGGCCCAACGCCGGTGGGCGTGGACGAGATCATCCGCCACACCGGCCTCAACGCCGCGCAAGTCTCCATGGTGCTGCTGGAACTCGACCTTGCCGGCCGCATCGAGCGCCATGCCGGCGGCAATGTCTCACTGGTTTCGTGACGTTCCAGCCGATCCCGCCGCACGTCGGCCGCAACTCACGCGTCGAGGGTCACGCCGGCGGCGCCAACCTCGGTATAGTCGCCAACGCCGGTACAGATGCCACCGCAGGGTATTTTCCAGGCGGCTCCCGGAAAAGCACTCCGCCATTCCAGGGCTCTCCGTTGCACTGACGATCACGCTCGCAATGGCATACTCGACAGCTGACGAAAACCGGGCTCGACAGTCTGCGCATCAGTCAGCGGAACAGATACTTCGATACCTCCGGATTGCCACGGCGCCACATCACATTGTCGAGAAAATAATGGTGCACATTGATGAAGATGAGCACGATGAAGAAGAACAGCGATGACCCCAGCACTTGCCTGTCATAGGGAATCAAAGCCGTCAGCGCGGATGGGATCAGCCAGAAGCCGAGATAGCCAAGGGCCGTGCCGCCGACGATGAAGCCGAGGAGCCGAAACCTGTAGAGGGGGCCAAGAAAGGACAGGATTTTCGGCTGCGGATCGCCTTCGGCATCGGAACTGTCTCGCTCGACGTTCGTCTGGTAGCGCCAGACCACGGCGAGATACTGCAGCGAGTGGAGCGCGGGAACGATCAGCAGCCAAAGCGGGTTTACCCGCGCAATCAGGATCCAGAGATAGAGCGACGCGACATAGGCCACCAAACCGTTATAGGGCAGGCCGCCACCGTTCTTCCGCCAGCGATTGACCAGCATCAAAAGCGTAGCCGCCGTCGACGCAACGGCCGCCAGCATGGCGATGTCGGTAATCCAGGAAGGGGCCGCGAATGTGTAATAGTCCAGGCCATAATATTTGCCCTGGGTGACCGCCGTATTCGTCTGCAGCCATGCCAGGATCCACACGGCATAGGAGTTGACCAGCAGCACCTTCTTGTCGCGGTCGTCGAAGAATTTGCGCTTCAGCACCGCATCCACCATCAGCATGCCGTAGCCCTGCTTGACGTAGTGCCAACCGACAAAAAAGAACATGGCGTTGGTGGCATAGCCGAGCAGGCGCGTGTTCGCCGCCGCGGCGCCATAGGCAAAGAACCCGGCCATGACCAGGGGCACGACAATGCCCGCGAAGATATAGCGGAGCTGCAGGCTCCTGTCGTAGCCGTCGCCCGTCACCTTGCGCCCGAAATTGCGGTAGAAAAGCTGGTAGGAGTGGGCGAAGTGGGGATAGTTCACGAGATAGGCAACGATCACCATCGTTGCGGCCACCGGACCCTCATATTCGAGCGGAACGAGAAACAGCACCGGCAGGATGAGAAACGCGCTGCCGCCCAGCATGAGGAAATCGGCGACCGGGCCGAAGAGGTACTTTTGAGGCGCCGCCGCCTTAGGAGCGACAGCATCCGCCGAAAGCTGAAGTGTCATGTCAAACCCTCCCCTGGGAAAGGCTGAGTTTAGCCATCGACTGGGATGGGGACAAGGTTGGAGCTGCCGCTCCGCGCCCGAACACTGGGCCATCCTGCTGTTTCGCCAATGGTCTCGATCCGCCATGGCTTGAACCCGTGAACCTCTCGATAAAAAAGGTGGGGGGCCTCCGCTGTTAAAAAAGCGCACCACCCCAATTTACGACTAACATGTTAGTGTGCTAGCACAGCATACATACCTGCTTCGGAGACCTTCCGGTGACATCACGCTTTGGCCTTTCGGCCGCTCTCGCCACGCCTTTCGATGCCCGCGGGCAGATCGCCACCGCCCCCATGATCGCTCAGGCCGAAAGTTGCCTGGCGCAGGGTTGCGGCAGCGTGACGCTTTTCGGCACCACAGGGGAAGGCGCATCGGTGGGCACGACGGAGCGGCGGTCGGTGACCGAGGCCATGCTGGCTGCTGGAATCCTGCCGCATCAACTCGTTGCCGGCGTGCTGGTCGACGCCGCCGAAGACGCCGCCGAACAGGCACAGCATGCCTTGCAGCGCGGCGCCCGAAACATTCTGCTGGCCCCGCCAAGCTACTTCAAGAATGTCGGCGACGACGGCCTTTTCGGCTGGTTTTCCGCCGTCTTTGCCGCGCTCGGCCCCCTCGCCCGTGACGTGCTGCTCTACAACATCCCTTCGGTTACCATGGTGCAGCTTTCGCTTGGCCTGATCGGCCGGTTGCGCACTGCTTTTCCCGACGTGGTCGCCGGGGTGAAGGATTCCGGTGGAAATTGGAGCTACAGCGAGGCGCTGCTTGCCGCCCATGGCGATCTGGTGATCCTGATCGGCGATGAAAGGCATCTGGCGCGTGCGGTGCGACTGGGTGCTCAAGGCGCAATCTCGGGCATGGCCAATTTCGTCCCGGGCGAAATCCGCGCCATGGCCGAGGACGGGCGCGACGATCCTCGCGTCGAGAGTTTTGTGCTCGAATTGCTCAAATATCCGGTCACCCCGGCGGTAAAGGTGATGGTGGCGCGCAAGACCGGCGACGAGCGCTGGCTGGCGGTCCGTCCGCCGCTGGAGCCGATCGCTTTGCAAGGGCAGCAGCAGCTTGCCGCAGCCTATGACAGCTTGTTTGCCAGGGAACCGGCCTGACCGGCAAAGAGAAGCGCGCCGAAATGGAAGACGGCAACGAACCGACCACCCTCAGGGAGAAGGCCTATGCCAGCTTCACGCGGCATTTGCTGGCGCGCGACTTCAAGCCAGGCCAGTTCGTGTCGCAGCGTGAGCTGGTTGCCTTCACCGGACTGCCGCTCGGCGCCATTCGCGAGATCGTGCCGCGTCTCGAGGCGGAAGGACTGCTGACGACCATTCCGCAGCGCGGCATGCAGATCGCCCATATAGACATCAGCTTGATCCGCGAGGCCTTTCAGTTCCGCCTGTTCATGGAGCGTGAAGCGGTGGCGCTGTTTACGGTCAGCGCCTCCGACGCCGAGCTTGCCCGCTTGCGGCGCGAGCATGAGGACATGCTTGCCCAGGCGCTGGAGCAGACCCCGACGCCGGAGATGGAGGCCAAGGCGCAGACTATCGACTGGGCCATGCACGACACGTTCATCGATGCGCTGGGCAACGAGATCATCGCCAAGGCCTATCTGGTCAATTCGGTGAAGATCCGCCTGATCCACCAGGAACGGTTCCGTATCGACGGGCGCGTCGTGCCGGTGATGCGCGAGCACCTGGCGGTGATCGAAGCCATGGAGAGCCGCGATCCAGGGAAGGCGGTCGAGGCGATCAGTCTGCATATCGACAAGGCGCGCCGGCTGGCGCTGCAGATCTGAGGAAACCTGAGCCGCACCGCGGTCCGCGATGCAATCGACAACGACAACAACCGGGAGGAAGACATGTCGTCCAATCTGTTCAACCCAACCAGGAGGCAACTCCTCCAGGGAACCGCCGCCCTTGCCGCCGCCGGCTTTGCCGGTGTTCGCCCAAGCTTTGCCGCCGGCGTCGACTGGAAGCGCTTTGCGGGAACGACGCTTGACGTCAATCTGGTGAAAAGCCCGCGCAGCGACACGCTGATAAAATACATCGCCGAGTTCGAGGAACTGACCGGGATCAAGGTCAATGCCGAAGCGACGCCGGAACAGCAGCAGCGCCAGAAGACGGTGATCGAACTGAGCTCCGGCAAACCGAGCTTCGACGTCGTGCATCTGAGCTACCACGTGCAGAAGCGCCAGTTCGAAAAGGGCGACTGGCTGGCCGACATATCAGGCTATCTCGCCGACCCGACCCTGACCGATCCTGCGCTGGTGGAAACCGATTTCGCCGATGCCGGCATGCTGTTTGCCAAGGACGGCCAGGGCGTGCTGCGCTCGCTGCCGTTCTCGGTGGATTACTGGATCGTCTACTGGAACAAGGAATTGTTCGAGGCCAAGGGCCTCAAATACCCCGAGACGTTCGAGCAGCTGGTGGCCGCCGCCGAAACGCTGACCGATCCGTCGACCAACACCTACGGCTTTGTCGCCCGCGGCCTGAAAAACGCCAACACGCCGGTATGGACGTCGCTGATGCTCGGCTACGACATGACGCCGCTCGATGACAAGGGCAAGCTGCGCACGACCTCGCCCGAGGCGGTCGAGGCCGCCAGCCTCTACCAGCGGCTGATGACCAAGTCGGCGCCTCCAGGCGTCACCGGATTCAACTGGGCCGAAGCCCAGTCCGCCTTCCTGCAAGGCAAGATCGGCATGTGGTTCGATGGCGTCGGCTTTGCCCCGCCGATGGAAAACCCGGAAAAGTCACGAGTGGTCGGCAAGGTCGGCTACGGCGTCATGCCCAAGGGGCCCAAGGCGCATGCCGCCGGCACCTTTGGCGACGGCCTCGGCGTGACGGCCGCCAGCGAGAAGAAGGAGGCCGCCTATCTGTTCTGCCAGTGGGCGATTTCGCCCGCCATGGGCGCGCGCCTGCTGCAGGCGGGTGCCGGCGTGCCGTTCCGCAAGTCGGTGCTGGAAGATCCCAAGGTGCGCGAAGGCGTCACCATGCCGGCGAGCTGGCTCGATGCCGTGGTCGGCTCGGGCAATGTCAGCCGGCTGTCGCTGCCGGTCATCATTCCGGTCACCGAGTTCCGCGACATCTATGGCGTGGCGCTGACCAATCTGATCGCCGGCGCCGATCCGGCAGAGGAACTGAAGAAGGCCACCGAGCAGTTCCAGCCGGTGCTCGACCGGAGCGAGCAAGGCTGATGTCCGCCATCACCCCAGAACGCACCGGGGTGACGACGCAAGCCATCGAAGGGGGCCAGACCATCCGTCTGGCTCCCAACTACTGGCCTTTCGTCGTCCCGGCGCTCGTCGTCGTCGGCGCCGTGATCGTCTTTCCCTGGGCCTTCACACTGTGGATGAGCGTCAACCGCTGGACCCTCGGCCAGGCGCGAAGCTTTGCCGGGATGGAAAACTATCTGCGGCTGGCAGTCGACCAACGCTTCTGGGAATCGCTTTTCCATACGCTGACCTACACGGCGCTTTCGGTCGCGGCGCCGATGTTCCTTGGCACTGTCGCGGCGCTGATCTTCGACGCCAAATTTCCGCTGCGCGGCCTGTTGCGCGGCGTCTTCGTCATGCCGATGATGGCAACGCCAGTCGCCGTGGCGCTGGTCTGGACGATGATGTTCCATCCCCAGCTCGGCGTGCTCAACTATCTGTTGTCGCTGGTCGGCATCCCGGCGCAGGAATGGATCTTTAATGCCAGGACGGTCATCCCGTCCCTGGTTGCGGTCGAGACCTGGCAGTGGACGCCGCTGGTGATGCTGATCGTGCTGGGCGGCTTGGCCTCCGTGCCGCGCGAGCCCTTCGAGAGCGCCGAGATCGATGGCGCCAACGCCTGGCAGCAATTCCGCTATCTCACCTTGCCGATGATCGCGCCGTTCCTGATGATCGCGATGATCATCCGCACTATCGATGCGCTGAAAAGTTTTGACATCATCTATGCCATGACCCAGGGCGGACCGGGCACGGCCTCGGAAACCATCAACATCTATCTCTACAACACCGCCTTCTCCTACTACGACATCGGCTATGGCTCGGCCATGGCCGTGGTGTTCTTCATCGTCATCGTCGCGCTGTCCTTCATCCTGCTGATGCTGCGCCAGCGCTCCCAATGGATCGGGGTGGAGGGCAAATAGATGAGTTCACGGCTGCTCAACCGGATCGGGCTGTTTTTCGCGGCTCTGGTCTTCGTCTCGCCGGCGATCCTGTTCTTCCTCTGGATGATCTCGCTGTCGCTGAAGTTCGAGATCGACAACGGTGCCTACCCGCCGATCCTGATCCCGGAACATCTCGCCTGGTCGAACTATGTGAAGGTATTCGAGGAGAACAATTTCCTGCTCTATTTCTGGAATTCGGTTCTGGTGACGGGCACGGCAACGTTGCTGGCGCTGCTGATCGGCGTGCCGGCGGGCTATGGCATCGCGCGGCTCAAGGCCGAACGCTCGGCGGTGGTCATCATGATCGCCCGCATGACGCCGGGGCTTTCCTATCTCATTCCGCTGTTCCTGCTGTTCCAGTGGGTCGGCATTCTCGGCACGCTGTGGCCGCAGATCATCATCCATCTGGTGGTGACGGTGCCGATCGTGGTCTGGGTGATGATCGGCTATTTCGAGACCACGCCGATGGAGCTGGAAGAAGCGGCCAACATCGATGGCGCCAGTTCCTGGCAGGTGTTCCGGCTGGTCGCCTTGCCCATCGCCAAGCCGGGCATTGTCGTCGCCTTCATCCTGTCGATCATCTTCTCATGGAACAATTTCGTCTTCGGCATTGTGCTCGCCAGCCGCGAGACTCGCACGCTGCCGGTCGCCGTCTACAACATGCTTTCCTACGAGCAGGTGAGCTGGGGTCCGCTCGCCGCCGCAGCACTTGTGGTCACGCTGCCGGTGCTGGTGCTGACCCTGTTCGCGCAAAGGCAGATCGTCGCAGGGCTGACCGCAGGCGCCGTCAAGGGCGGCTGAGGCACGGCCCGACATCACTCATTCCGGGAGAAATCCAATGGCATCGGTAACAATCAACAACGTCCAGAAGGCTTTCGGAGCCGCCAAGATCATCCACGATGTCAGCGTCGACATCTCCGATGGCGAATTCGTCATCCTGGTCGGGCCGTCGGGCTGCGGAAAGTCGACGCTGCTGCGCATGATTGCCGGACTGGAAACGATCTCGGGCGGCAGGATCGCCATTGGCGATCGCGTCGTCAACAATCTCAGGGCGCGCGACCGAAACATCGCCATGGTGTTCCAGAACTACGCGCTCTATCCGCATATGACGGTGGCCGACAATATGGGCTTTGCCCTGAAGATCAAGAAAGCCGATCCGGCCGACACCGCCGGCCGCGTCGGCAGGGCCGCCAGCATTCTCGGCCTGGACAAGCTGCTCGACCGCTATCCGCGTCAGCTTTCCGGCGGCCAGCGCCAGCGCGTCGCCATGGGCCGCGCCATCGTGCGCGACCCGCAGGTGTTCCTGTTCGACGAGCCGCTGTCCAATCTCGACGCCAAATTGCGCGTGCAGATGCGCGGCGAGATCAAGGCGCTGCACCAGCGGCTGGGAACCACAACCATCTACGTCACGCACGACCAGATCGAGGCCATGACCATGGCCGACAAGATCGTCGTGCTGCATGACGGCCTTGTCGAGCAGATCGGCGCGCCGCTCGATCTCTACGATCGCCCGGCCAACCTCTTCGTTGCCGGCTTCATCGGCTCGCCGGCGATGAATTTCATTCGCGGCCATGTCGAGGAAGGTGTTTTCCGCAGCGCCGGTGGACTGATCTTGCCGCTGCCGGAAGGCATCGACCTGGCAAACATACCCGGCGGCGACCTCATCTACGGCATCCGCCCCGAACACATCCGAGCGACGACCGCCAAAGGAATCCCCGGCACGATCGTGCTTCTGGAAGCAACGGGTTCGGAAATCTTTGCCAGGGTCGACTGCGCCGGAGAAGAAATCTCCTGCCTTTTCCGCGAGCGGCTGGCACTGAAACAGGGCGAGCAGATGCGCATCGAGATCGACCGCGCCTGCGCTCATCTGTTCGACGTCAAGACCGGGCGGCGATTGTAGGGGGCGATGGGGGCTGCTGACAGGGCAACTTCCGCACGAAATATTTCTGGTGAGCGCGTCGGGGTTCGAACCCGAGACCTACTGATTAAAAGTCAGTTGCTCTACCGGCTGAGCTACGCGCTCCCGCGGGCTCTAAAGGCCGCCCTCGAAATTGCGCGGAACATAGGGAGAGTGCCGCGACCGGTCAACCGGAAAAAGATGGCCCTTCGACCGGGGTTTCAGCCATCGCCAGACGCGCCGCAAATTGCGTCGTCACCAGCCCGGTGAGCCGCTCCCGCAACGTGGTCGCCGCTTCGATCTGTTGGCGCGCGAGACGCGCCTTTTCTCACGCGCCGAATTCGAGAAACATTACAAATCAGCAACTTACTGTTTTGGTGGGAACCATCGCACGAGCGGGCCGTTTTCGTCTCACAAGGGACGTCAACCACCCTTCAAGGAGAAGATCATGAACAAGATCGCAACGGGTCTACTGGCGACCACCCTGTCAATTTCGTTTGCCGCGGCCGCCGCTATGCCGGCCAATGCCGCCCAGATGTTCGTGCCGCAGTCATCAGCAACTTCGTCCGACATCGTGAATGTGGGCGATTCTCGTCATGACAACTGGCGGTGGATGCGCCACGGCAACCGCAATTCCGGCAATCGCGATTTCCGCGTAGGCCGCCAGTTCTCGCGCAACAATGATGGCGGCAGCTATTGGAATGGCCATCGCGGCTATCGCGAATATCACCGCGGCTATCGCCGTCACGGCGACTACTGGTTCCCGCTGGCTGCCTTCGCCACCGGCGCCTTGATCACCGGTGCGATCGTCAACAGCGAGAACAACCGCGTCTACGGCGGCGATGCGCATGTGCAGTGGTGCTACGACCGCTATCGCTCCTACCGCGCCTCGGACAACACATTCCAGCCCAACTACGGCCCTCGGCGGCAGTGTAATTCGCCCTATTGATGTGTTTAGGGCGAAGTTAGGGTAGGACGGAGCCTGCGCCGGCAACGGGCGCGGGCTTCGTCTTTTCGCGGACTTGGTCTTAAGTGCGAAATCAGGACGCGCTCAATGTCCGGCGCACCGCGTCGCGCCAACCCGCCAGTTTTGCCGAGCGGGTGTCGGCATCCATCTCCGGCTTGAAGCGGCGCTCGAGCGCCCAACTCCTGGCAAAATCCTTCGCCTTCGGCAACACACCCGCCTTCGAGCCGGCAAGCCACGCTGCGCCCAGCGCCGTCGTCTCCAGAATGGTCGGGCGATCGACCGGGGCATCGAGGATATCGGCCAGCCGCTGCATGGTCCAGTCGGAGGCCACCATGCCGCCGTCGACGCGAAGCACGGTTTTGGCCGATGCCCCCTTCCAGTCCTTGCGCATGGCGTCGAGGAGATCGCGCGTCTGGTAGGCGACGGATTCAAGCGCCGCGCGGGCGAACTCCGCCGGGCCTGAGTTGCGCGTCAGCCCGAAGATCGCGCCACGCGCTTCGGCGTCCCAATGCGGCGCGCCGAGACCGACGAAAGCCGGCACCAGATAGACGTTCTGCGTGGGGTCGGCGGTTGCCGCCAATACGCCGCTATGCTCGGCCTTGCCGATCACCTTGATGCCGTCGCGCAGCCATTGCACGGCGGCACCCGCGATGAAGATCGAGCCTTCCAAGGCATAGGTAGTCTTGCCGTTCAGCCGATAGGCGATGGTGGTCAACAGCCGGTTCTTCGAGCGCACCAGATCGGCGCCGGTGTTGAGCAGCGCAAAGCAGCCGGTGCCATAGGTCGATTTCATCATGCCTGGCTCGAAACAGGCCTGGCCGATGGTCGCTGCGTGCTGATCGCCGGCCACGCCAAGGATTTTGATTTCGGCGCCAAACAGGCTTTTTTCCGTCACGCCGTAGTCGTCGGCGCAATCCTTGACCTCAGGCAGCATCGCCACCGGGATGCGCAGGATGGAGAGCAGCTCGTCGTCCCAGACATTTTTCTCGATGTTGTAGACCAGCGTGCGCGAGGCGTTGGTGGCATCTGTCGCATGCACCTTGCCGCCGGTCAGCCGCCAGATCAAAAAACTGTCGATGGTGCCGGCGAGCAGTTCGCCCTTTTCGGCGCGCTTTCTCGCACCGTTCACCTTGTCCAGCATCCAGGCGATCTTGGTGCCGGAGAAATAGGGATCGAGCAGCAGGCCGGTCTTTTTGGTGAACTTTTTCTCCAGGCCGTGTTTTTTCAGCTTCTGGCAGAGCGGCGCGGTGCGGCGGTCCTGCCAGACGATGGCATTGTGGATCGGCTTGCCGGTCGCCTTGTCCCAGATGACGACGGTTTCGCGCTGGTTGGTGATGCCGATCGCCGCCACATCCGAAGCCTCGCGGCCGGCGGCCTTCAGCGCGCCTTTGACGGTGGCGACGACGCTTGCCCAGATCTCTTCCGGATCATGCTCGACCCAGCCGGAGGCAGGATAATGCTGCGTGAATTCCTGCTGCTTGCTGCCGGCGACCTTCATCGCGCCGTCGAACAGGATCGCCCTGGTCGATGTCGTACCCTGGTCGATTGCAAGGATGTATCCGGTCATTAGTCCTCCCGGTAGCTCGCCTATACAAACAGGGGAGACGGCAAGATGCCGCCTCCCCGTTCACTATGATCCTGGCGCGTACGCCAAGATTACTTCTGCCAGCTCTTCACCAGTTCGTCGTAGTTGATGGTGATCGGCTTTTCCTTCTCGTTCTCGATCTTCAGCTGAGGCGCGAGATTGCCGTTCTTGACCGCGTCGGCGTTCCAGTAGGCGAGGTCATGCTCTTCGGCCATCTTCGGGCCGATATCGCCCTGGACGCCCGACTTCTCGATGCGGGTCATGACTTTTTCCTGCTCGGCGCAGAGCGAGTCCATGGCTTCCTGCGCCGTCTTGGCGCCGGACGAGGCATCGCCGATCGCCTGCCACCAGAGCTGTGCCAGCTTCGGATAATCGGGCACGTTGGTGCCGGTCGGCGACCACTGAACGCGGGCCGGCGAGCGGTAGAACTCGATCAGACCACCGAGCTTCGGCGCACGTTCGGTGAAGCTCTTGTCGTGGATCGTGCTTTCGCGGATGAAGGTCAAGCCGACATGGCTCTTCTTCACGTCGACCGTCTTCGAGGTCACGAACTGCGCGTAGAGCCAGGCGGCCTTGGCGCGGTCGGTCGGCGTCGACTTCATCAGCGTCCAGGAACCCACGTCCTGATAGCCGAGCTTCATGCCGTCCTTCCAGTAGACGCCATGCGGCGACGGGGCCATGCGCCACTTCGGCGTACCGTCGTCGTTCAGCACCGCCTTGGCGCCGGCGTCGACCATCGAAGCGGTGAAGGCGGTGTACCAGAATATCTGCTGCGCGACCGCACCCTGTGCCGGCACCGGGCCGGATTCGGAGAACGTCATGCCCTGGGCTTCGGCCGGAGCGTAGGCCTTCAGCCAGTCGAGGTATTTCTGGATCGAGTAGACGGCAGCCGGGCCGTTGGTGTCGCCGCCGCGCGCCGTGCAGGAGCCGACCGGCTGTGATTTCTCGTTGACCTTGATGCCCCATTCGTCGACCGGCAGGCCGTTCGGCAGGCCCTTGTCGCCGTTGCCGGCCATCGACAGCCAGGCGTCGGTGAAGCGCCAGCCGAGCGACGGGTCCTTCTTGCCATAGTCCATGTGGCCATAGACCTTCTTGCCATCGATCTCGCGGCCGGTGAAGAACTCGGCGATGTCCTCATAGGCCGACCAGTTCACGGGAACGCCGAGGTCGTAGCCGTATTTCGCCTTGAAGTCGGCCTTGTTCTTCTCGTCGTTGAACCAGTCGTAACGGAACCAGTAGAGGTTGGCGAACTGCTGGTCGGGCAGCTGATAGAGCTTCTTGTCCGGCGCGGTGGTGAAGGAGGTGCCGATAAAATCCTTCAGGTCGAGGTTCGGATTGGTAACGTCCTTGCCCTCGCCCGCCATCCAGTCGGTCAGGTTGCGGACCTGCTGGTAGCGCCAGTGGGTGCCGATCAGGTCGGAATCGTTGACCCAGCCGTCATAAAGGTTCTGGCCGGTCTGCATCTGGGTCTGGATCTTCTCGACGACGTCGCCTTCCTGGATGACGTCATGCGTGATCTTGATGCCAGTGATGGCGGTAAAGGCCGGCGCCAGCACCTGCGATTCATACTGGTGGGTGGCGATGGTTTCGGACACGACCTTGATGTCCATGCCGGCGAAAGGCTTCGCGGCATCGATGAACCACTGCATTTCTGCTTCCTGGCCGGCGCGGTCGAGCGTCGACAGCGGGCCGATTTCCTTGTCCAGAAACGCCTTGGCCTCATCCATTCCGGCGTAGGCGTTGCCTACCCCGAGCAACAGGACAAGGGCAGTTGTTGATGTTAAAAATTGCCGTCGCATAGGTTTCCTCCACATTTAGGTTTCAAGTGCGATCTGGAACGGCCGCCGGCACGCGGTCGATCCAACAGTTTCCCCCTCTATACGTAGCGGAACACGCCGACGGCGTAGACCACGGAGAGAGCGAGAGCCCACCACAGGTTGGATCCGACAAGACCCAGCCAAGCGAGATGGATAAAGGCGCTGCCAAGCAGCGACAGAAAAAGACGGTCGCCGCGCGTCGTCTCGAAGCGCAGGATGCCGACGCGCGGATTGCCGCCCGGCGAGGCAAATTCCCAAAACGCCATGCCGCACAGCAGCAGAAGAATGGTGCCGAAGAACGCCGCCGTCGGCCACGTCCACGCCATCCAGGTGAGGTCGAGATTCATGGTGACACCCTCCCCAGGGCAAAGCCCTTGGCGGTGGTGGTGAGGATGAACCCGTGCTTTTGTTTCATCACACCCTCCCCAGGGCGAAGCCCTTGGCGATGTAGTTGCGGACAAACCAGATGACGAGCGCGCCGGGGATCAGCGTCAGCACGCCGGCGGCGGCGAGCAGGCCCCAATCCATGCCGGCGGCCGAAACGGTGCGGGTCATGGTGGCGGCGATGGGCTTGGCGTCAGTGGTGGTCAGCGTGCGGGCGATCAAAAGTTCGACCCATGAGAACATGAAGCAGAAGAAGCAGGCGACACCGATGCCACTGGCGATCAGCGGCATGAATATCCTGACGAAGAAGCGCGGGAAGGAGTAGCCGTCGATATAGGCTGTTTCGTCGATCTCTTTGGGCACGCCCGACATGAAGCCTTCGAGGATCCACACCGCCAGCGGCACGTTGAACAGGCAGTGCGCCAGAGCCACCGCGATGTGGGTGTCGATCAGGCCGAAGGCCGAATAGAGCTGGAAGAACGGCAGCGCGAACACTGCCGGCGGCGCCATGCGGTTGGTCAGCAGCCAGAAGAACAGATGCTTGTCGCCGAGGAAGCGGTAGCGCGAAAAGGCGTAGGCCGCCGGCAGCGCTGCGGCCACCGAGATCACCATGTTCATCACCACATAGGTGATCGAATTGATGTAGCCCGAATACCAGGAGGCGTCGGTAACGATGGTGACGTAGTTGGCGATCGTAGGCTGATGCGGATAGAGCGTCAGCGAGGAGACGATCTCGGCATTGGTCTTGAAGCTCATGTTGATGAGCCAGTAGATCGGCAGCAGAAGCACGATGATGTAGATCGTCGGCACGATCCACCACCAGCGCGATTCCTCGCCGCGCTTGCGCATCAGCCGGGCGACCTGATTCTGCGAAGGCGTGCTCGCCAATTTTCCCGAAGCGGTGGTTTCGCTCACTCTGTCGGCTCTTTCGTTGGCGCCGCTCATCTCAGCGCTCCGCGTCGTAGTTGGTCATCACGGTGTAGAACACCCACGACAACAACAGGATGATCAGGAAGTAGACCAGCGACATGGCGGCCGCCGGACCGAGGTCGAACTGGCCGAGCGCGGTCTTGACGAGGTCGATCGACAGGAAGGTGGTCGAGTTGCCGGGGCCGCCGCCGGTGACGACGAAGGGCTCGGTGTAGATCATGAAGCTATCCATGAAGCGCAACAGCACGGCGATCAAAAGCACACGCTGCATCTTCGGCAGCTGGATATAACGGAACACCGCCCAGCGCGAGGCGCCGTCGATCTTGGCCGCCTGGTAGAAGGCATCCGGGATCGAAACCAGGCCGGCATAGCAGAGCAGCACGACAAGGCTGGTCCAGTGCCAGACGTCCATGATGATGATGGTGACCCAGGCGTCGAACGGATCCTGCACGTAATTGTAGTCGATGCCGAGCGCGTTGACGTAGTAGCCGAGCAGGCCGATGTCGTTGCGGCCGAAGACCTGCCAGATGGTGCCGACGACGTTCCACGGAATGAGCAGCGGCAACGACATAAGCACCAGGCAGACCGGCACGCCCCAACCCTTCTTCGGCATGTTGAGCGCGATGAAGATGCCGAGCGGCACTTCGATGGCCAGGATGATGAAGGAGAAGATCAGGTTGCGCACCATGGCTTCCCAGAAGCGGCTGGACGACAGCAGTTCCTCGAACCACTGGGTGCCTGCCCAGAAGAAGACGTTGTTGCCGAAGGTGTCCTGCACCGAATAGTTGACGACCGTCATCAGCGGAATGACGGCCGAGAACGCCACCAGCACCAGCACCGGCAGCACCAGGAACCAGGCCTTGTTGTTCCAGGTCTTTTCCATCTATGCCCCCATCTCGACACGCCCCATCTCAACCAGCCAGGAATCGGCATAGATGTTGATGCCGGCCGGATCGAAGCGAACCTTTGGGTCGGCCGGCACGCTCTCGTCCTCGCCGATGACGGCAGCGATCTCGCGGCCTTCGAGGCTGGCGCGCACCACCTTGTGGCGGCCGAGATCCTCGACCTTGCTGATTTTAACCGCCATGCCGTCACGGCCGAGCCTGACATATTCGGGGCGGATGCCGAGTTCGATGGCGCCGGAGCTCCCAGCGGCGGTCTTTGGCGCGCCGGGCAGCTCGATGCGTTGGCTGCCAATGGTCGCGGTCTTGCCGTCGATCGCCACCGGCATGACGTTCATGCCGGGCGAGCCGATGAAGTAACCAACGAATGTGTGGCGCGGGCGCTCGAACAATTCAGCCGGCGTGCCGATCTGGACGATGCCGCCATCATACATGACGACGACCTGGTCGGCGAAGGTCAGCGCCTCGGTCTGGTCATGGGTGACATAGACCATGGTGTAGCCGAAGCGGCGGTGCAGTTGCTTCAACTGCGAGCGCAGCACCCACTTCATGTGCGGATCGATAACCGTCAGCGGTTCGTCGAACAGGATGGCATTGACATCCGAGCGCACCAGGCCGCGGCCGAGCGAGATCTTCTGCTTCTGGTCGGCGGTCAGGCCCCTCGCCTTCTTCTTCGCCCACGACGCTAGGTCGATCATCTCCAGCGTCTCGCGCACCTTGCGGTCGACATCGGCCTCCGGCACGCCGCGGTTGCGCAGCGGGAAGGCAAGATTGTCGTAAACGGTCATGGTGTCGTAGATGACCGGGAACTGGAACACCTGCGCGATGTTGCGCTCCTGCGTCGACAGATTGGTGACGTCCTTGCCGTTGAACAGCAACTCACCGTGCGAGGGGTGCAAAAGTCCCGAAATGATGTTGAGCAGCGTGGTCTTGCCGCAACCCGAAGGCCCAAGCAGCGCGTAGGCGCCGCCATCCTCGAATGTGTGGTGCACTTCCCGCAGCGCAAAATCGGCATCCTTCTGCGGACTGGGCAGGTAGGAGTGCCTGACATGGTTGACGTCGATGCGCGCCATCTCTTCCCCCTCAGGCCGCAAGCTTCGGCGCGGCGACGGCGCTGCCGTTGCTGTCGAAGACCATGATGTGGCGCGGATCGATAAACACCTCGATCTCGGCGTCGGGCTCGAAATCTCTAATGCCGTGGGTCAGCATGACCCAGCGCGCATCGGCAAAATCGAGATGGATGAAGCTTTCCGAGCCGGTGATCTCGGTGATCGTCACCTTGGCGCGCACAGGCACCGCGGCAGCGTTGGGCCGCTCGAGCGACAGATGATGCGGCTGGAAGCCGATCGTGTAGTTGGCGTCGGAAATGCCGGCGAGTTCGGCCGGTACCGGCAGCTTGACGCCGCCCTCGAGAAGGAAATCGGGACCTTTCTTGGCCAGCACGATGGTGTTGAGCGGCGGATCGGCAAAGGTTTTCGCCGTCACCAGGTCGATCGGCTTGCGGAAGACGTCGATGGTCGGCCCGAATTGGGTGATCCGCCCCTCGGACAGCGTCGCCGTATTGCCGCCGAGCAGCAAGGCTTCATGCGGCTCGGTCGTGGCGTAGACGAAAATAGTGCCGGCGGCGGCAAATATCTTGGGCAGTTCGGCGCGCAGCTCCTCGCGCAATTTGTAGTCGAGGTTGGCGAGCGGCTCGTCGAGCAGCACCAGGCTGGCATTCTTGACGATGGCGCGGGCCAGCGCCGTACGCTGCTGCTGGCCGCCGGACAGGCTGAGCGGCGTGCGGTCGAGATAGGGTGTGAGCTTCAAAAGCCCTGCCGCGTTGCGGACTTCCTTGTCGATCTTGGCCTGGTCGTTGCCGGCGACGCGCAACGGCGAGGCGATGTTCTCGTAGACGGTCATCGCGGGGTAGTTGATGAACTGCTGATAGACCATGGCGATCTTGCGCTGCTGCACCGGCATGCCGGTGACATTCTGGCCGTCGAACCAGACTGAACCGGTGGTCGGCACGTCGAGCCCGGCCATCAGCCGCATCAGACTGGTCTTGCCCGACAGTGTCGGCCCGAGCAAAACGTTGAGCGAGCCGTGCTGAAGCGTCAGCGACACGTCGCGGATATGCTCCACCGCGCCGACCATCTTCGTCACGTTTCTCAGTTCCAGCATGATGCCTCCTCCCAGGCTTTGTGCATCAATCGCCTTCCCTATTCCGCTGCCGCGACATGGCGCCGGCTGATGCCGCGCATGAATTCGTCAAGCGCCGAGGCCTGTTCGCGGCTGAGATGCAGACCCCGCTTGGTGCGACGCCACAATACATCTTCGGCGGTCAGCGCCCATTCGTTTTCGCTGAGGTAGCGTACCTCGGCCTCATAGAGATCGGCGCCGAAATTGCGGCCGAGATCGGCGTTCGACTTGGCAAGGCCGAGCAGCACTTGCGCGCGCGTGCCGTAAAGCCTGGTCAACCGACGCGCCAGGCGCTGGTCGAGGAAAGGATAGGCGCTCTTCAGCTTCGCCACCTGGACGTCGAAACCGGTGGCCGGGAAATCGCCGCCCGGCAAGGGCGCGTTCGCCGTCCACGGCTTGCCGCGCTTGCCGAGAAAACCTTCGACCTTTTCCAGCATCGATTCCGACAACCGGCGGTAGGTGGTGATCTTGCCGCCGAAAGCGTTGACGATCGGCGCCTTGCCCCCGCCGCCATCGGCTTTCAGCACATAGTCGCGGGTCGCTTCCTGCGCCTTCGAAGCGCCGTCGTCATAGAGCGGGCGCACGGCAGAATAGGTCCAGACGATATCGGGACGCGTCACGGCTTCAGCAAAATATTCGCTCGCCGCCGCGCAGAGATAGTCGATCTCGGTGTCGCTGATCTTCACGTCATGCGGATCGCCGGGATAGTCGCGATCGGTGGTGCCGATCAGCGTAAATTCTTCCTCGTAAGGGATGGCGAAGATGATGCGCCCGTCCTTGTTCTGGAAGAAGTAGGCGCGCGGATCATCGAACTTCTTTTTGATGACGATATGACTGCCCTGCACCAGGCGCACATTGTGCACGTCGTTCTGGCCCACAGTGGTCGACAGGACGTGGTCGACCCACGGACCGGCGGCATTGACCAGCAGCCGGGCCTTGACCTCCTCTGCCTCTCCCGTCTGCACGTCTTCCACGCGGATCGCCCACAGATCGCCTTCGCGCCGCGCCCCGACGACTTTCGTGCGGGTGCGGATGGTGGCGCCGCGGTCGGCGGCGTCACGCGCGTTCAATGCCACCAGCCGGGCATCGTTGACCCAGCCGTCCGAGTACTCGAAAGCCTTGTGAAACAGCGGCTTCAGCGGCTTGCCAGCCGGATCCTTGGACATGTCCAGTGTCCGGGTCGCCGGCAGCAATTTGCGGCCACCAATATGATCGTAGAGGAACAGGCCGAGCCGGATCAGCCAGGCCGGGCGCAGGCCCTTGGCGTAGGGCAGCACGAAGCGCATCGGCCAGATGATGTGCGGCGCGTTCTTCCACAGAACCTCGCGCTCCATCAGCGCCTCGCGCACCAGCCGGAACTCGTAGAATTCGAGGTAGCGCAGACCGCCGTGGATCAGCTTGGTCGAGCCGGAGGAGGTTCCGCTGGCAAGATCGTTCATCTCGGCCAGAAATACCGAAAAGCCCCGCCCAACGGCGTCGCGGGCGATGCCGCAGCCATTGATGCCGCCACCGATGACGAAGATGTCACGGACTGCGTCCACAAAGCCCTCCCGCGATTTCGCATTGCAGCATTTTAAGGTTTTTACGAAACCGTAGCGGGATTATTTCGAAATAAGAACGAATGTCAAACGAAATGTAACGGGACCGTGATCGATAGCTTAGCCGAGCGACGTTTCGATCAATTGAACCTCCGCTTCCTCGCAGATCTTGCGCACCGACGGGATGTCGCAACGGTCGGTGATGAAGGTGTTGACTTGCGAGAGATGGCCGATGCGAACCGGCGCGGTGCGTTCGAACTTGGTCTGGTCGGACACCAGGATGACATGCCTGGCATTGGCGATGATGGCTTGGGCCACTTTCACTTCGCGAAAGTCGAAATCGAGCAACGCGCCGTCGTGGTCGATGGCCGAGGCGCCGATCACCGCATAGTCGACCTTGAACTGCCTGATGAAATCGACCGCGGCCTCGCCGACAACGCCGCCGTCGGAGCCACGCACGACGCCGCCGGCGATTACCACCTCGATCGAAGGATAGATGCGCATCCTGTTGGCAACATTGATATTATTGGTGATGACCATCAGCCCGGTATGGTCGAGCAGCGCCTTGCTGACCGACTCGGTCGTGGTGCCGATGTTGATGAACAGGGAGGCGTTGTCGGGTATCAGCCTGGCCGCCGCGCGGCCGATGGCCTCCTTCTCGTCGGCGGCAATCTTGCGGCGCGCCTCATACTCCATGTTCTCGATGCCGGACGGGAACAGGGCCCCGCCATGGATGCGCGTCAGCAGCCGCTGGTCGCAGAGATCGTTGAGGTCCTTGCGGATGGTCTGTGGCGTCACGTTGAAATGCGTGGCGAGGTCATCGACCAGCACACGGCCATGGTCCTTCGCCATCTGGATGATTTCGGCATGGCGCGGCGACAAATACACTGAGAACCTCCCGTTTTCGTTTTTCTTGTTTGTAGCTGAAAACGAAAGCGATGAAAAGGGAGACGCCGGCTAATGAAATATCGATGATTGCAAAGGCGAACCGGGCAGATACGGCTCAGACCCGCTCCGCCACCTTGCGGGTGACAGCCGCGACTTTACCTGGCGAGCGGATCATCAGGAAATTGCCGGACCAGTATCCCGGGATTCGCCAAGTGCCTTTGATCTCGGTTGCATCACCGTTGATGATGCCGCTGTAGTGAATCGGGTGCGCCTTCAATTGGGCCTTGTCGTATGTCTTGGTAAAGGAGACGGCGTTGCCCTCTCGCTGCCCCTGCAGGCTTGCGTATCTTGCCGTGCTGGTCGCCGCCGGTTCGTGGGTCATCCCCGTCAAGCTGGTTGCCGTCTCGATCAGCGTTGCAACGAAGGAAACCGGCGGCAGTTCGCGCGGATAGAAATAGCGCCCGCTCCAGACGCCCGTCAGATTCTGGCTAACCCCTTCAGCCCTTCCGGCCATATGCTTGCTCGCAAGTCCTTGCTGGCTTGCCCCGGCGGCGGCAACCACCCGGGCAATCCCTGTCAGTCCTTCGGGGATCTTGCACACTCGCAGATGACAGTGAAGGCGGTATCGACATCGGCCGCGGTTGTCTCGAACTGGCCTGCCTGGAAGCGGATGGCGACCCGCCCATCGACACGCGTCTGCGTCAGGTAGATACGGCCGTCATTGTTGATGGCGTCGACCAGACGCAGATTGTGCTCGTCGCAGTCAGCGCCGGATGCGGCGCGATGCCGGAACGAGAACAGCGACAGCATCGGCTGGCTGGCGAGCTCGAAATCCTCCTCCTCGGCCAGGCGCGCTGCTATGCCTTCGCTCCAGGCGACGTGATTGCGGATCATGGTGCGCAGCGCCTCGAGGCCATGGGCGCGCAGCAGGAACCACAGCTTCAGCGCCCGGAAGCGACGGCCGAGAGGCACCGACCATTCGGAGTAGTTGATGATGCCGTCATGACCGCGAGTTTTCAGATAGTCCGGCTTGATCGCCAGCGTGCGCACGAGATCCTCCGGCTGACGGACGAACTGGATCGAGCAGTCGAATTGCGCGCCCAGCCATTTGTGCGGGTTGAAGACGATCGAGTCCGCGCCCTCGACACCGGTCCAGAAATGCCGGTATTCCGGACAGATCATCGCCGATCCGGCCCAGGCGGCGTCGATATGCAGATAGAGCCCCTGGCGTTTGGCCACCGCGGCCACTTCAGCGATGTCGTCGGTGCCGCCGGTGCTGGTGCCGCCGACGCACGCGATGATGCCGGCCGGCAATAGGCCGGCCGCGCGGTCGGCAACAATCGCCGCTTCCAAAGCCGCGGTATCCATGGCGCGGTAGGTGCCGGCGACGGGAATGCGGACGAGGTTGTCCTCGCCAATGCCGGCGACCCAGATGGCGCGGTCGATCGAGGTGTGCACCTGGTCGGAGGAATAGACGCGCAGCCTGCCCTGCCCGGAAAGGCCCTTCTTGTTGCCCTGCCAGTCGAGCGTGCGCTCGCGCATGGTCAGCACGGCGGCCAGCGTCGCCGACGACGCCGAATCCTGGATGACGCCGGAAAAGCCCTCGGGCAGGCCGAGCGCCTGGCGCATCCAGTCGACGATGCGTGTCTCAAGCTCTGTCGCCGCCGGCGAGGTCTGCCACAGCATGCACTGCGCGGCCATCGCAGAGACCAGATATTCGGCCACCACCGAGACGGGTGCTGCATTGGCCGGGAAATAAGCAAAGAAACGCGGATGCTGCCAATGCGTCATGCCGGGCACGATCTTGGCTTCGAAATCGGCGAAGATCGTCTCCATCGATTCCGCGGCCTCCGGCGGAGAAGCTTCGATGCTCCTGAAGATCTCGCCCGGCGCTATGGCAGGTCGCACGGGCCGATCGCGAAGGCCGGCGCGGTAATCAGCGCCCCAGTCGGCGGCGCGCGTCGACCAGTCGCGGAATTGCTCGTTGTCCATGGATCCTCCCGACGCGCCGATCAGCCAGCCGTTTGAATTTTTATTAACATGTTAAATAGAGACAGGCAACCGCGACGAAGGTTCCCGCGCTACCCCGGAAAATCCGGCAGGCTGGCAAAGGCCGTCTTCAACGCGTTCGACCAGCCTTCGGAAATAGCACGATAATATCGATCGTCCTGGCCGATGCGCTTTTTCAAACCCACCGTGAACGTGTCCTCCTCCAGGAACAGCAGGTCGAGAGGCAGGCCGACGGACAGGTTCGATTTCAGCGTCGAATCGAACGATACCAGCAAGAGCTTGACCGTTTCAGCCAGGCTCATCGTCCTTTCATAGGCACGGATGATGATCGGCTTGCCGTATTTGGTCTCGCCGATCTGGAAGAACGGCGTGTCGTCGGTCGATTCGATGAAATTGCCCTCGGGATAGATCATGAACAGCCGTGGCAGGCTGCCCTTGATCTGGCCGCCGAGGATGAAGGAGGCGTTGAAATAGGAATCCGCCTTTTCGCCGGCAGGCGACGAGCTGGCGATGACTTCCTTGACGGTGTCGCCGACCAGCCGCACCGTCTGGTACATGGATGGGGTCTCGAGCAGCGTCGCGTGGCGTTCCGCCACTGCCTTGGTGCGCTCGTCGAGCAGGCTGACCACGGCCTGCGTCGTGGCCAGATTGCCGGCCGACATCAGCACGATGACGCGCTCGCCCGGCTCTTCCCAGACATGCATCTTCTTGAAAGTGGAGATCGAATCCATCCCGGCATTGGTGCGCGTGTCCGACATGAACACGAGCCCACGATCGATCTTGAGGCCGACGCAATAAGTCATGGAATCTCTTCAGGCAGCAATCTTGCCGGAGACTACTGCTCTACCGTAACGGTGACTGCAAGCTGTTCCTCCGCCTGTCCCAGTCGAATTCCCGACACCGGCGAGGCGTCGCGATAATCACGGCCGGTGGCTACCCTGACATAGCGTTCATCGGGGGAAATGCCGTTGGCGGCGTCGAAGGCGACCCAGCCGAGACCCTGAACATGGGCTTCGGCCCAGGCATGGCTCGCCGCCTGCTCGATGGCCGCATCCATCATCAGATAGCCACTGACATAGCGGGCCGGAAAACCCATGACGCGGGCTGCGGTGACAAAGATGTGGCTGTGATCCTGGCAAACGCCGGTCTTCAGCGCCAATGCCTCTTCCGCCGGGGTCGTCACGCTGGTGGTGCCCGGCGTGTAGGCGACGCGCTCGACGATCAGCGCCATCAGCCGATGCAGCCTTTCGATGTCGGTACCTTTGCCGACCGCCGCGGCAAGCTCGCTTATGCCCTCGCCGGGGATGGTCAAAGCTGTCTCCTGGCTGAACAGCCACAGCGGCGCAAAGCCGTGATGCGGACCCGAGACGCCCGCTGTGTCGCGCGTGACAACCTCGCCGGAGGCCTCGACGGTGATGAAGTCGCGCTCGCCCTCGACGCTCAACAGCCTGTTATCGTTGCCGAAATGGTCGTTAAAGCGGACTTCCTCGCGCGCGCCCTCGATCTTCAGCGCCCAGGACAGCACGGTCTGCGTCGGGCCACTGACCGGTAACAGGCGCAGCCGCTGCAACAGATAGTGCACCGGCGCGTCGTAGCGGTATTCGGTACGGTGGGTGATCTTGAGCCGCATGCCTATTTTCCGTTTGCAAGCATGATCTTATCCGAAAACCGGGTCTCACTTGTCGCTAGCGCGGTCCTCCGGTTCGCGATCATGCTCAATTGAACCGGTAATCTTGTGCGATCTCTTCGCCAAGCTTGGTGTTGTCTTGAATGAACCTGGCCAGGAATTCGTGCAGGCCGGCGTCGAATATGTCCTTGATCGACCCTGCCTGCAGCATCGCCTGTGTCCTGTCGACGGTGGCGTGGCAGGCATGACGGTCGCCATAATCGTCGCCGAGGAACTTCAGATGCTCGGCGAGAAAACGATAACAGAAGGTCAGCGAGCGCGGCATGCGCACATTGAGGATCAGATAGTCGGCAATGTTGGTCGGTTTGTAGTCGGCCTCATAGACCCAGCGATAGGAACGGTGCGCCGACACCGAGCGCAGGATCGATTCCCACTGGTAGTTGTCGAGGCTCGAGCCGACCCAGGAGATCGACGGCAGCAGCACGTAGTATTTCACGTCGAGGATGCGTGCCGTGTTGTCGGCCCGCTCGACATAGGTGCCGAGCTGCGAGAAGTCGAAGATCTCGTTGCGCAGCATCGTGCCGTAGAACGAGCCGCGGATCAGCGCCGTCTCGCGTTTGATGGCGTCGAGCACACTCGGCAGGTCGCGCTCGTCGATCGGCTTTGCCAGCATGCGCTTCAGGGCCATCCAGGCTTCGTTGATGCTCTCCCAGGTCTCGCGCGTCAGCGCGGTGCGCACCATGCGGGCATTGTTGCGAGCGGTCTCGATCGCCGACATCGTGCTCGATGGGTTCGAGGTGTCGCGCAGCAGGAAGTCGGCGACGTTGGCGGCGGTATAGTCCTTGTATTTCTGCGTGAAGGTGACGTCGGAGCCGGCGCTGAGCAGCACCGAATTCCACTCTTCCGACGCGCTCTGGGTGCGGGTCAGCGCCATGCGAAGGCCGGCATCGACCAGACGCGCCATGTTTTCCGCCCGTTCGATATAGCGGTTCATCCAGTAGAGCCCGTTGGCGGTGCGGCCGAGAAGCATGTGAAGTGGCCCTTCGGGCTAGTGAGTAGGGAATAGTGAGTAGGGATTAGTAAGCATTTGAATCTCTGTGGAATATGGCATTTCTTGTCCCTCTACTGCCTACTGCCTACTGCCTACTGCCTACTGCCTACTGCCTACGGCAGAGTGCCTACTGCGGACTCCGCTCTCGCTGAGTCGCAACGGC
>NZ_JAMYPB010000053.1:0-39442 GCF_040320135.1 Mesorhizobium sp. M0772
TTCAATCATCTGGACAGATCCCTGCGAGTTGAAGAGAAGCAAACGGCCGCCGCTATCAGTCAGTTTCAACTCATGCGTGCCTATGAACAGAGTTTCAAACGCCATGGGTTTGGCGTTGGGCAAATACTATTGACTCGAGAAGATATAGACGATCAACATCGCCGCCTTAATGCGCGGTCGACCCTGCAACAACTTCTCAGAGTTGGCGCCGTCCCCATTATCAACGAGAACGACACGATCGCAACCGCGGAGATCTGTTTTGGCGACAATGACCGGCTAGCGGCACGTCGCGCAGATGGTAAACGCTGACGATGTCGTTCTGCTTTCCAACGTAGATGGCCTCTTGTCGCAAAACCCACACAACAACCCCGCAGCCCGTCTGGTGACAGAGGTTAGATGCATTACTCCCGAGATAGAGGCAATGGCGGGTCGTCGCACGCCTGGCTCGCCACAGTTCGGGTGGCATGGTGACAAAGTGATGGCAGCAAGGATTGCCACGGACGCGGGCTGTGAAATGGTCATTGCGAGCGGTAACAAATGTTACCCGCTCGCTGCCATCGAGAACCGTGGACCATCAACCTGGTTCTTTCCGCTCGCTAAAGCCGGCGAATGCACCATGTCGGCGAACCTCCCCGGGAACTGTTCGACGAGATCGAGCGAGCAGCCTTGAGGACGTTGCCGGCGGCAAGTTCGAACAAGTCAAATGGAAGGTGCCCAAGCGCAGCCCGATTACCACGTCGAGGCCGGCAGCGCCTTCTGCTCGGTTCCGCATCAGCTGATCGACCGTGCCATCCAGATCCGCCTCACCCATCCGCTGGTCCGAAGAGCGTCCTCGACGGCGACGATGGAGGCTTTCGGGGTACAAACGGGCAGATGAGCCGCGCAATCTTGGCAAGGGACTGCCGATAGGGCGCGCCGTGGTAATATCTTGTGACCCGTTACGGCCCGGCAACCGCCTCGCATAAACCGGCTTACCGCTACGGGTCAGCAAGTGCTTGGCCGTTTTGGCATTGCGGCGCAGTTGGACGATCTCGTCGAGCATATAGACGCAGCAGTAAAGCTACTAGAACGGGTCGGTGCGCGCTGCATGGTGGTGTGCTAGCGATCAGCATGCGGAAACTAGCCGTCACGATCGATCGAGCTTACTCGCGTTGAGTCGATGAAGCGGCCATGAAGAATTATCACGTGTCCGCGGGTGCGGTGTCCCGGATGCTGGGCGCGGTAGTTACACAAGGCAAGGAGCGAAAACATGTGCGGCATCGGGGACTGTCGGGAATTCTGTGCGCGAGGCCATGATGATGGAAAGGAGAGAATCATCGCATGGCTATTGAGAGGGAACTTCTGGACCAACTGCTTGCCGGCCGCGATCCGAATGAGGTGTTTGCGAAGGACGGATTGCTCGACGACCTGAAGAAGGCGCTTTCGGAACGGATTCTGAACGCTGAACTCGACGAGCACCTTGAGGACGAACGCACCGACGGCAGCGTCAATGGCCGCAACGGCCATTCGCGGAAGTCGGTGCTGACGGGCACGTCGAAGATGACGCTGTCGATCCCGCGCGACCGGGCCGGGACCTTCGATCCGAAGCTGATCGCCAAATACCAGCGCCGTTCTCCCGATTTCGATGACAAGATCATCTCCATGTACGCGCGCGGCATGACAGTGCGCGAGATCCGCGGCCATCTGGAGGAGCTCTACGGCATCGACGTGTCGCCGGACCTGATCTCGACGGTTGCCGATGCGATCCTGGAGGAAGTGGCCGAGTGGCAGAACCGGCCGCTGGACGCGGTATATCCGCTCGTCTTCTTCGATGCCATACGGTCAAGATCAGGGACGAGGGCTTCGTCAGGAACAAGGCCGTCTACATCGCGCTCGGCATCCTGCCGGACGGCACGAAGGACATTCTCGGCATCTGGATCGAGCAGACCGAGGGCGCCAAGTTCTGGCTGCGCGTCATGAACGAGTTGAAGAGCCGTGGCGTCGCCGACGTCCTGATCGCCGTCGTCGACGGCCTCAAGGGCTTCCCCGAGGCGATCAACGCCGTCTTTCCCCAGACTGTCGTCCAGACCTGCATCGTGCACCTGATCCGTCATTCCCTGGAGTTCGTGTCCTGGAAGGACCGCAAGTCCGTCGTGCCGGCGCTGCGCGCGATCTACCGGGCCAAGGACGCCGAAGCCGGCATGAAGGCTCTTGATTCGAAGCTAGCTACTGGGGGCAGCGGTATCCGGCGATCACCCAAAGCTGGCGGCGCAATTGGCAGCACGTCGTCCCATTCTTTGCCTATCCCGAAAGCGTGCGGCGGATCATCTACACGACGGATGAGATCGACAAGCCTGATTCCGACTTTTTCGATTCCTGTTGCGTTTCTTTGTTCGGCTCAGGTGAGCCTGTTTCTTCGTCCCGGCCCACAGGATTTCCCACGCGAGCGTGTCGAGACGCAGTCAAGGCTGGCCGGTGCGATGGCGGCACGGCCGGCTGCGAGGTTTTCCAGGCCACGCCTTGACGGCGTCGAGCACGGCGCCAGTCTGGTGCGGACCGAGGGCGTCGGTCGTGCCGCCAGATTTCCTTGTGCTATATTTGTTCCGGCACGGACGGCCACGTGGCAAAGAGTGGTGCGAGAGGATGAGAGTGCCGCCACGCAGCCGTTATAGTCGTTCCTCATTTGTGGCGTCGTGCGCCGCTTCAGCCCTCGTGACCGCCAATGCCGAACCATTAGCTCGTAGGCACGTTCGGCATTCTCGGCCGCGGCTTTCTCGCTGTTTCGCAACTCCTTCACGTTGTAGGCGTAAGCTGAACCGCGGCGACCGACACCGCGCTCGGCCGGCGCGACGGCCTTGAGAGCGAGCTGCCTCTGCTTTGTCGCCACCAGCGCCGGGCGAGCCCAGAAGTAGTCCTGCTCCTTTGTCAGCAGATGCCAGATCAGCACGGCGAGCTTGCGGGCGACCGCCACAGCTGCGACCTGATGACCACGCTTGGTACGGATGCGTAGGAAGAAGGCCCTGAGCGGTCCGGGCGCCTTCGCCGCGGCCCAGGCGGCCTCGACCAGCATGGCGCGGGCATGGGAACGCCCATGTTTGCTGATCCGGCCATATTGCGCCAAGCCAAGACCGGATTGGCGCACACGCGGATTGAGGCCGAAGTAGCTCACCAGCTTCTGCGGCTCGCGGAACCGCCGGATGTCGCCGACCGCGGCGATGATACCGCTCGCGACGATGACATTGACGCCGGTGATCGTCTGAAGCCGCCGGACTTGCGCATCATCAACCGCTTCCCGGACGATGTCGCGATCGAGGTCAGCCAGATCCTCGGCCAGGCGATCGATCTCGCGGATGTGGCGGGCGATAGCGGGCCGCTCGTCGTCGGGAAGCACCTGCCGCTCGAGCCAGGCGCGACCGCGATTGTTGAACAGATCGGCATGCGGGCACTTCGGCACTATTAGGTGCGCCTGCAGGATGCCATGCACCTCGTTGTTCACGCGCGTGCGGTCCGCTCGTCAGGTACCCAGACCTCCGGCAGAAAGCCGCTGGCATGGAGCTGCGCCAGAACGCCGGCATCGATCTTGTCGGTCTTAATCCTGGCATGGGCGATCGCCTTCACCTGCATCGGGTTGGCGACAATCACCCGGCCGACATAGGGCGACAGAACCCGCACCACCGCCATGGCGTTGCCCGTGGCCTCGACGACAACCTCATCCGTCCGTCGCAAACTGCGGCCGAACCCTTCCAGTCCCGAGCGGGTCATGTCGACCCGTCCGTGATGGCGCAGCCGGCCGTCTTCCCAAACCACCACCTCCGCAAAGGTGCGGTGGATGTCCATTCCAATCACACGTCTCATCGGCTCCCTCTCCTCAAACAGTCGGGAGCCGGCGGGCGACGCGACACCTACGGATCCGCGCTCTCGGCGCAACCGGGCAGGTCGCAGGGGCGGCCAGCTACTAACGCGAGCTCGCAGCTCATCGAATACATCGGCCTGCCCGCACTTGGCGTGCTCCCGGTGCCCCTGTCCCGGATGGTCGCACCATACGCCGAAATCGCTCATCTCCAGCGGGGATCGGATGGCACCGTCATGATCATACCGGTTACGAACATGCTGGAGCGGCTGAACCAGGAGATGAAGCGGCGCACCCTGGTCGTTCGCATCTTCCCCAACCCGCGGAGCTGTCTGCGGCTGGTTCGGGCATTGGCGGTGGAGATCCACGAGAACTGGCTCGAGGCGACCCGCTATCTCAACATGGATCATCTGCGCGAGCAGAAGAAGGAGAGCCTGAGGGCCTTGGCCGCCTGAGCACCGTTATGTGTCCGCCGCTCCGCTAAACACGGGAGCTGCGCGGCGGACACGCCGACGTCACCGCAATGCCACGCCATTTTGCAGAACTTGATGCACACAACTCCACTGTGCGCGGACGGCTCGATAGAAAAAGCGGAGGTAATCGCGGAAAAGGCCCAGCAGGAGACTAAGCTCACTGCCGGGCCCGTGCGCCTTGGGAGGGCGGTTTGTGCTTGGGGGACGCTTTTGTCACCTCAGCGTAATCATCTCCTAGCAAGTGCCAGTCATCGGGCCTGAGCTTAGTTGTGCACCTTGTGGACAACCTCTAGGCCGTCTAGGCCGCAGTCTGGAAGAGGATCTCCTTAATGATTTTGACGGCAGTCTTGTATCAGCTGGTTCACTATCTTGGTCGCGAATGCGGGCACCGGTCTTCTCTTGCATTATCTGACGCTAGAATAGAGCGCGATCCTAGGTGGAAGGAGGTACGGACTAACAAACGCGGGGCCAGGGCGGCAACCAGCTCAACATTCTGCAGCGAGTTCGGACATCATCTTCACTAGATCACTGGAGAAGGCGGCGTCAGACGCACTTTTGTTCTCAAGCACGCTGAAATAGACGACGACGACGCCGGTGTCGGGATTGGCGAGCATGAATTGGCCGCCGTAACCGCCGTGACCGAGCCATGTGCCGTCGGTGAACGTTTGGCGACTATAGAGCATCCAGTCCCGCGGCTTCGGCCAGGAAGGGCCGGGATTGCGGCGGGTCTCTTCGATGAAGGCGGCATCGCCCACGCGGCGGCCGTCGACACCCTCGCCCTTGCGCGCAAACAGTAGCCCGTAGCGCGCGAGATCGCGGGCGGTGAGGCAGGCGCCACCGTCAACCAGCGGCACACCCTCGCGGTCGCAAGTGATATGGAAGGATCGCTCTAGGCCTGCCCCCTCGATGATCTCGATCAGCCAGTCGCGCAAGGCCCGGCCGCTGGCGCGCTCGATGATCCAGCCAATGAGGTCGCTGTTGGTCGACTTGTAGAGTACCTCGCCGGTGCGATTGGCCAAATCGTCTCCGGTGATGCCGCAGATGAATGAACGGGTCGTCTCTTCGTTCTGACCCCCCGGCGGCAGGCGCCAGCCGATAGCGGCCTCCATGTCAAAGGACGAAGTGTAAGGATCGCTGTAGTCCTCGCTGAAGTCGTTGGCGACGTTCATGTCGGCGACCGCCTTGACGGTCGCCTCGGCGTAGCCCGTACCGATCTCCGGCAGATACGTGCCTACTCGCGCGTCGAGATCGACGAGGCCGTCAGCCACCGCGCGACCGAGCATCAGGTTAAGCGTCGTCTTCGTGATAGACATGATGGGATGCGGCCGCTCGGGCCCGAAGTCCGGCGCATAGGCCTCGTAGAGGATCCGATCGTCGCGCACCACCACGAAAGCCGAGAAATGTGGCATGGCGAGATAGCGTGCGACCTCGGGCCGTTCCCCGATTGTCCAGTCGACCTCCTTCCTGAGCGGCAAGACGCGGGGGGCGCGCATCGACATGGTATAGCGCAGAGTGGTGTGGAGGTTGTGGAAGCCACTGCGGCGGTGGTCCGGCAGGTTCCAGCGCGGCTTGTTGTCGAACTGGGTGGCGAGGTCGGGATTGGCGATCGAGCAGAGCGTCATGCGGCGGGTCTTTCCAAGTAGAGGTTCATGGGACATGAATAGTGCACGGATCTGTGACCCTAGATTCTTCTATTTCCTTCGCACGGTCTGGATGGAGCGATGGATGGCTAGTCAATTCAGGGTTGGTTCAAAGACAGTCGTGTCTGCTCAAATGGCATTGCGGTTTCGCGTTCCAGCGGGAAATGACATTTGAAGATGTGATCCGCGTCATCCGGTTTTGTTGAAGGTTCGGGGAAGACGCAGCTGCAGATATCCTTCGCGTAACGACACCTTGTGTGGAACTCGCAGCCGGACGGGCGCTTCATCAGGCTCGGCACGTCCCCCTTGAGCTCTATCCGATTGAGCACCGCATCCGGATCAGGCTCGGGATTGGCCGCAAGCAGCGCCTCGGTGTAGGGGTGACGCGGCTGCTCAAAGACACACTCGGTCGAGCCGACCTCAATAAAGCGGCCGAGATACATGATCGCCATGCGATCGGTCATGTGGCGCACAACGTTGAGATTGTGCGAGATGATCAGGATCGCCATGCCGAGTTCGTCCTGAAGCCGCGCGAGCAGATTAAGCACCTCGCCCTGGACCGAGACGTCGAGGCCTGCGGTCGGTTCATCGGCAATAATCAAGTCCGGAGTCAGCGCAAGAGCACGCGCGATACCCACGCGCCTGGCCTGACCTCCGGAGAGCTGATGGGGATATCGACGAGCAAAATCCGCCGGCAAGCCGACCATCCGAAGCAGGCGCTCGGCTTCGCTTCCGGCATCGCGATCCTTTAATCCATGGATGCGAAATGGCTCTGTGAGGAGCGATCTAACGGTCAGCCTCGGCGAGAGTGAGCCGATGGGATCCTGGAACATCATCGCCATGCGTCGCAAGTAGGGCTTGCGTTCAGCTCCGCTGAGTGTCTCAATTTCCTGTCCGTCGAAGCTGATGCTGCCGCTGACAGCCCGCTGCAAGCCGATGAGCGTACGCGCGATGGTGGATTTGCCCGAGCCGCTTTCACCGACAAGGGCGAGTGTCTCGCCTTTGCGGATTTCAAAGGACACACCGCATACTGCGTCGATGAAAGAGGCTTTCGTCCCGGTTGCGAGCGCCTTCAGTGGCCCCATGGTGCGGAAGCGGACACGCAGATCCTGAACCCGAAGCAGTGCGCTCATGCCACAACCAACCGCTCTTTGTCGAGGAGATGGCATCGGGCGACTTGGTTCACGCCGATGCGGTACTCAACCGGGTTCTCTTGCACACAGCGGTTAGACGCATGTCGGCAACGTGTGCGGAAAATGCATCCTACCTTGCTGCCCAGGAGACTGGGCACCTCGCCGGGTATGGTCGGCAAAGTGCGTGTGCTTTTTTTGATACGCCCGGGGTCGCACTCAAGCAGCGCGCGGGTGTAGGGGTGAGCAGGATTGTGAAAGATGTCCCGAACGGCGCCCTTCTCCACTACTTCACCCGCATACATGACTGCGACCCGGTCGCACAACTCAGCCACCGCGCCGAGGTGGTGGGAGACGAAGAGAATCGAGCAACCAATTTCTTTTTGCAGATCCTTAAGCAAATGAATGATTTGCACTTCCAGCGTTGCATCAAGCGCAGTGGTTGGCTCGTCGGCGACGAGGAGCGCTGGTTTCACAAGAAGCGCCATAGCGATGCAAACGCGCTGACGCATGCCGCCAGAGAAATGATGCGGATAGGCGCCTATACGGCTTTCCGGATCAGGAATTCCGACCCGGTGCAGCATCTCGAGGGCACGAGCTCGCTTTTCGCTACGGCTTCCTTGTCCGTGGTGCTGGATATCGATCATCTGGCTCTCGATGGTCCGCACGGGACTGAGAGCGGTCATCGGGTCCTGGAAAATCATCGAAAGACGATCGCCGAGCAGGCTCCGACGCGCCTGAACGGGCATTTTCAGCAGGTCCTTACCCTCGAAAAGGATGCTGCCGGCTGTCACATCTGCATTTTCTGGAAGCAGGCCCATCACCGTATATGCGAGGGTCGATTTTCCAGATCCGCTTTCCCCGACGATGCCAACCACCTGTCCGGCTGGCACATCGAGCGAAACGTTTCGCAGCGCATGAACACGGCCGCGTGGCGTCCCAAAGTCGAGATCGAGCCCACGGGTCTCAAGAAGCGGTCGGGCGAACGGATGCGGTGTCAAATCGTCGGGTTTCATAGGTCTTTCCGCAGCTTGGGATCGAACATGTCGCGTAGCGCCTCACCCAAAAATGTAAAGCCAAGCGTTGCAAGGATGATGGGAATGCCGCTGGCGATCACCAGCCAAGGGGTCTGGTTGATGTAGCTATAGCCATCGTTGAGGATCGCTCCCCAGTCAGGCGTCGGGGGCCGCACGCCCATCCCGAGGAAGCTGAGACCTGCTTCCCAGGCGATGACCGCCGGCACGTCCATGCTTACGAGGATGAGAAGGGGGCCAATCACATTAGGCAGGACATGCACGCCAAGGATGCGCGTCGTGCCTGCGCCCATGCTGCGCTCTGCCGCTATGTACTCACTGCTGCGCAACGCCTGGGCCTGGGTGCGCACGACGCGCGCATAAATCGGCGCCGACGTTATTGCGATGACAAAAATGATACTTGCCAGACTTGGTCCCAGAAGCGCGATGATGGCCAGTGCGAAAATTATTCCTGGAAACGAGCGGATCGTATCGAAAAAAAGCAAAAGCAAATTGTCGAGCCAGCGAGGACCGAATCCAGCAATCAAACCAAGCACGACGCCGACCGCCAGCGCACTGCCGAGGGAGGCGAAAGCAACGAGGAGCGGGATGCGGCCACCCATTATGGTGCGAGAAAACGTGTCGCGGCCCAGTTGGTCCGTACCCAGCAGAAAATCCAGTGAAGGTGCGGCCAGACGAGGCCCGACCATGATCCGGATCGGATCATGCGTGATTATCAGCGGAGCGAAGATCGCGCTTGCTGCTATTAGTATGACAAGCACTGCTCCGAGCACGCCCAGCGGATTTTTGCGAAATTGGCGCAAGAAGGTGCGAAAGGCGCCGGTATCGATGGCTTCGTTGGCTTCCGGATGGATGGCTTCAACGCTTACCATGTCAGAGCTTTTCCCGGGTTCGCGGATCGAGGAATGCATTGATCAGATCCGAGAGCGTCGTGGCTGCAACGATAAGGAACGTAGTGAGGAGCACGATGCCCATCACTATCGGATAGTTGCGCGTATTGACAGCGTTCACGATCAACGCGCCGACGCCAGGCCTCGCGAAGACCACCTCAATAAAGACAGCCGACGAAAGAAGCCACGCGATGCCTACCCCGAGTATGGTCACAGTCGGCAGGATCGCGAGCGGCAGCGCGTATCGCGCGACGATGCGCCATTCCGAGATCCCGAAAGAGCGGGCCATGCGGATGTGGTTTTCCCCCAGGATCTCAAGCATGGATGCTCGTACCAGTCGGGAAATGTAGCCGACCCACCCTACCCCTATGGCGAAACCTGGGAGAATTAGATGGATAAGTCCATCCCAGAAGCCATTACCGGCTCCGATCGCTGGCAACCAGCGCAGCGTCACGGCAAAGATCAGCAGCGCGTAGACAGCCATAACAAAGGAAGGAATTGCGATTGTGGCGACCGTCAGGACTCCCGCCACTTGGTCGACGAAGGAGTTTCGCCGCACCGCGGAGTAGCAGCCGAGCGGCACGGCTACTACGACCGCCCATAAGATCGATACGAAAATCAGTTCGATCGTAAAAGGCAATTGCTCCAAAACAATGTCGGCAACAGGCCTACGGCTGAATACGTCAAAACCCAGGTTGCCATGAAGCAATCCGCCGAAGAACGTAATGATCTGCACAACAAGCGGCTTGTCGAGCCCCATCTGCTCATGAAGCAACGCTCTCATTTCAGGCGTCGAGCGCGGGCCGAGCAAAATCGAGGCCGGGTCGCCGGGGACGGCGCGGATCATCAGGAACATAAGCACCACCGCAATCGCAATGATTGCGATCGCGAGGGCTATCCGTTTGAGGATATAGAGCCACATCTTCTTGATAAGACTAAGCCACTCTAAACCGGTTTGAAATCGAGGTATAGTGGGGCTCCGTCCGGGCGGGTTGCGGCCTGTATTTGCGTAGTGCGGTACATGACCGGTGTCCCTCCATGGGTCAAGAACCGGTAGGCACCGGACTCCTCCATGAGATCTTGCATCTCGGAATAGAGCGGTGCCCGCTCCTTCGGGTCGCTGATGGCGAGCGCCTTGGCGTTCAGCTCATCAAAGCGCTTGCTGCGGAAGCGCTCCCAGTTCCACACGCCGACCTGTTCGCTCACAAAACCATAGGCGGCATAGTATGGATCCGGCAGCATGGTGTACTCATTAACGATGAGCTGCATATCCTTCCAGCGGTCGCCATCCGCTTCCGAACCAATAGTCCAAAACGAGCCGGAATCCTGGACCTTGACGTCAACCGTAATGCCAATCTGAGACAACTGCGCCTGTATCACTTGGCTGATTGTCGATTTAGTACTGTCGTTCAGGCAATCGAGGGTCAAGGTGAGATCGCTCACACCAGCCTTTTCCAGGAACTCCTTGGCCTTTACGAGATCACCTTCCGGGGGAACAAGCGCCTTGTCGCGATGCCCGGCAACACCGGGAGCAATCAACCCCGTTGCGACCGCCGCCTGACCCGCATAGGCGGCATCGAGGATCTGAGGTACATTGATCGCCCATTGGATCGCCTTGCGGACATTGATGTCCTTCAGCTTCGGATGATCCAGGTTCATGCCGAGCCAGGTATAAGAGAGCGAGGCAAGTTCCTCGACCTTGGTGTCCGCGGGTGGGTTGCTCTTTAAGGTCGCAAGCGAATCCAAGCTGATCGTAGTGAAATCGATGTCGCCCGCTTGATACGCACGCTCCGCAGCCTTTTCGTCGGCGATCGGAACGATGCGAATTTCGTCAAAACCTGGCTTCGGCCCCGACCAATCGGGATTGCGGGCAAGAAGGAGATGCTCATTCGCCTTCCACTCCGCGATCACATAGGGGCCGGAGAAAGCGGGCGGCTTCATGCCGAAACTACCGCCATCACCGGTTGCCTTCATCACCGCATCCTCGGAAACGATATGGCCAACGCCATAGGGAAGGCTGATTAGCCAAGCTGGCACGAACGGCGTCTTGAAGACGATTACGCCAGTATGGTCGTCCTCCAACTCGACAAGATCGAGCGGACCCCAGTCGCCGGCAACCGGCGATTTGTGCTTGATAACGCGCTCGAACGAGAATTTGACGTCCTTGGCGGTCATCTCGCCATGGCCGCCCGTAAATTTGATGCCCTTCTTAAGATGGAAGCGGATATGGGTGGGATCGACCTGTTCGATCCTTTCTGCCGCCTCCAGATCCCAGCCCCATTCGGAGCCCGGCTTGTAATGCGTGAGCTTCGAATAGATGCAGTTCATCACGTCGACATCGGCTACCCCGCCATAGAAGCCCGGATCGAGGGTGAGAAGCTCACGGAAGGCGCGCGCCTTGAGTACCTTGCCTTCTGCGGCCCAGATGGTCTGCGAGAGCGGCATGCCGGCTGCTATGAGTCCTCCCCCGAGCGCCGCGCCGGTCTTGAGAAGGGTCCGGCGGTTCACACTGCCTACGATATTATTCATTACCAGTTCCCCTTTTTAGTTGAGCGATTCCGTTGGAGCGGATCCTGCTATTAGGATGAGGTCGCAACGGCGTCGTTGTGCGTCAATGTTAACGTTTTTTGAAACAGAGCTGTCACAATTCGTTCGGGGTTGCTCCAAATGCGTCGGCAGCTACCAAGCCGCTTCGACCAGCATGCCCTCTCGCCCGGCCTCGGCCCTGCTTCGTGATACGCCTAATCCGCGCGGCTGCAACACCCCGCGGGCTGCGTAAGCAGATCAGCCTGAGCGGTACCGGGGTGCGGATCATCGGCCCCAGGCCGGGCTGCCGTAAGCCTCGGATCAACCGGTATCGCATCCAAATCGTGCGATGG
The DNA here is from genome assembly GCF_040320135.1 of Mesorhizobium sp. M0772. Classification (NCBI taxonomy): domain Bacteria; kingdom Pseudomonadati; phylum Pseudomonadota; class Alphaproteobacteria; order Hyphomicrobiales; family Phyllobacteriaceae; genus Mesorhizobium; species Mesorhizobium sp. M0772. Next base: position 11,876 of record NZ_JAMYPB010000053.1, read on the forward strand.
CATGGAAGGTGAACGACCGGACGCGCTAGCGGACGGCTATCTCCACGCGGGCGACGGCAGGATCGTCGCGGCAGGCCCGATGGCCAAGGGCCGAAGCAAGCCAACTCTTTCGACGCTGAGGGGCCCGCAATTAGTAAATTGTGCCTGGCACGGGCCCAGTCGCCGGTAGCGATCTTGAGCAAGAGAGAGATCGAGCGTGGAGTGAGGATAATCAGTCCTTTGGAAGTGGGTTTTCCGGGGAAGTAGCCGGGGTCATGCAGGTCGAGGCGAACGGCCACCCTCTTTTTCTCGGCAATGTTTGCTCCCTCTTTGTTGGTAAGAACGGATGCGAAAGCTTGGCAGCTGAGCGCTCCGATGGCGATGGTCCGCGCGGATATCGTCTCCGCGCGTTCACGATCGATGTCCTTGAACAGACGCAGCACCCCCAGACATGAGCCGAAGCCTAGTTCGGGTGCGCACGGTTGGCGAGAATAGCGATTCGGTCTGCGGCTGTATTGATGGCACCGGCGACGGAAGCGATCCGGGTCCACTCGGCATAGCGCCGATCGGCACTGGGCATGTGATCTGGATCGGTTCCATGGCGAGGACCTCCAGAGCGGCGCTGGTGGACGGCAATGCGCTTGCCGCGGTGGAAGATCTCGATGGTTCTGGCGGGTCGCGGATATCCACCTGCTGGAGAAAGGCTGTGCGGCAAGAAGGTCTTTAACCGACGGCCGCGTTGGCTTTGCTGCTTAGAAGGTCTGATCGCAAATATACCGTCGCGGTGGGAATGCGCGAAGGTGAGCCATACGAGCTTCACGCGTCAGATCGCCTGCACTGCGCCGTGCCGCGAACGCCGCTTGGTAAAATGTGCCTTAACGTCGTCATCGGGTATGTCGGGCCGGAGTCGGTCGGCGCCTCCAGCACCTTGCCCGGAGCCCGGCATCATGCGGCATACATCCAACGTCAGTAAATTCCGGGGCATGATCGCGCTCGCGTTAAGTTGGAGACGGGGTTCAAGGCGTAGATTCGGCAGACCGGACTGAAGCAATCAGTCCGCGCGCTTTTGAAACGCTGATTGCAGACCTGGCACCAGATTGAGATTTGTTCGACAGGAGAGCTGTGCAATCTAGGGCGGCGCTTCGCCAGGAGGTGATCTGAAAGATGAATCCCCGACGCCGGAGGAGCAAGCAACGAAGAGGGGCTGAGCTTCTCACTCGCAAAGGCATCATGATGATCGTCCTCAGCCTCAATCAGCTCGGCGATGGCCACCTGATGCCCCCGAGTCGAGACCGAAAATCTGAGCTGAACTTGATTTCTGCAATTTCACAAGGAGTGCAATGCTAATGTCCATTACTATCAAGGGCGGCAAGATCATCGACGGAACGGGCAAGGAGGCTTTTTTTGGCGATGTCCTGATCGATGATGGCCGCATTGTCGCGGCAGGTCTGGATATCAGCTGTCGCGACGCCACGGTAATCGAGGCGGCCGGTCACACGATCATTCCGGGGCTGGTCGACACACATGACCACATTTGCTGGGGTGATACTGTTGACGAGCCCCGTTCCTGGACGGCATTCTCGCAACTCACCGAAAAGGAAGCTGGTTTCTTCGATCTTACCGCCAAGGCGGGTCGTGACGTCGCCATGGGCGCCTATGCTTGTCGCAAGACCCTTCTTGCCGGATTCACCACCATCCGCGACGTCGGGTGCTCAGGTTACAGTGACATCGTGCTACGCGAGGCCGTAAAAAACGGCTTCTTGGTCGGTCCACGGATCCTTGCCTGTGGTGGCGGCGTCGCGATGACCGGCGGGCATGCCTGGATGGACGTGGTCGAGGCTGACGGGGTCGACGAGCTCCGGGTCGTGACGCGGCGACAGCTAAAAGCAGGCGCCGACCTCATCAAAATATTTGCTACCCGCGCGGGCGGCGGGGAGTGGTCCGGCGGGCCGGAATATACCGTTGAGGAGATGCGCGTCATATGCGACGAGGCGCGACAGCGCGGCAAGCATACAGCAGCCCACGCCGTAGGGGCAGAAGGCATTAAACGCGCTGTTCTTGCCGGCGTCGACACGATCGAGCATGGCTGTCTAATTGACGAAGAAGGTGCCGAGCTCATGGCCGAACGTGGGACTTGGCTTATCTCGACGCTCTATCCTTTCGAGCGTCAGGCAGCGCGGGCGAAACAGTTCGGCTATCCAGATCACCTTGTGATTTCGTCCTCGGAGATTATGAAGGTATATCCGGACAATCTCCGCATGGCCGCAAACAAGGGCGTTAAGATTGCGCTCGGTTCCGACTGCGGGATCCCCGACCTAACCTTTCATGGTGAAAACGCGCTCGAGATTGTTCTTTACTCTAAACTGGTCGGCGTATCACCCGTGGAGGCGATCCACCGCGCAACCGGGGCGGCGGCCGAGGCAATCAAGCTCGGCCAGGAGATCGGTACGCTGCTGCCCGGAAAACTGGCCGATGTGGTGGTCGTGGAGGGAGACCTTGAGGCAGATCTTTCGATCCTACTCCAGCGAGAAAAGATCAAGCACGTCTTCCAAAGTGGCGTCCAATCTGTGAAGGACGGCCGCCTTATCGTTTGACCAGTAGGTCGGCAATTTCCGCAAGTAGCGAGGGACCGGATAATGGGTCGTCGGGATCGCGACGCGAGACTTTAGTTGCGTTATGTTCGTGTGTCGAGAGATCTGTGATCATCGCGTCACGCTGCTCCATGTTGGCAATTGCAGGAGCAAGACGAAAACGGCATCGTAGGTAGCGAGGGATCCGCTCGTTCTTGAGCTCGGTTTTCCGATGTTGACCGTGACCTGGGACCCTTGTTCCCTCCAGTTCAATGGAGAGTCCGGAGTTTCATTTCTGGCCTCATGCGGCCTGTTTTTCCAGAGCCATTTTGATGGCGAATTCGATGCTCAGGACCGCGCGGGTCATTTCGATCAGCGATCATGTTGAGGCGGAAATCGCCGAGATTGCGTGCAATGTGCCCCCACGGCCACGGCTGAGTTCTGCACCCTCGACGGTGATCACCGACCCCGGGCTCGACGGCGATCACATTATTTGCGGCAGCCCATTGCTCCCGCTCGGCCGCGAAGCTGTCGCCGCCGGTCTCGACAGTACGAAGAGCCTCAATCCCAGCGCCTCGGCCACGACCGATAAAAAGGGCCTAGTCTCCCTGGTAACATCGAGCACACCCTCAGCAGTGTTAGGTCGCAACGAAAACGTCTTGAGTAGCTCAACGACCGGCGGATAGATGGTCACGAGGTCGCGGTCACAGAAGGTGAAGATCGTGTCCAGATGTATAGAGTTGCAATTCCGCGGCATCAGCGCTGCGAGGGGGCAGTTCACGTAGATTGATGACATCCGACGCAGCGTCCGGACGAGCCGTAGAATAAAGACCCGCAGGCATCGGATTTGACGGTCGCCTGCCACTGTTCGAAGAAGTGGTGGAGAGGCCCTAAGCTAATCATCGGTACAGACGTCGGACGGCCCTCCTCTAAGGTGAACGTCACCTAAATTGCAAGAGCGATGCCAAGCGGAAAAGCGATGTAATTTCAATATTTCCGCCTGTCCGTACCGGCCAAAAAAATTTTGTCGGGCTTTTGACAATCCAATTGAGTTGCCAGAGGCACGATGTCTTCGCACAGAGCCCGAACGTCTCATCCGCGAGAATTTGAAGCAGACGTCCCGCTCCACCGCCCCTCACCGGATGGGTGCCGATCTTCAGCATCTCGCGATGGAGCTTAGTGAACTCGCACCACAACGCCGTCCGCGCGGCCAGCATCGCACCAATAACCGTCTCCAAAGTGACGTCGCCCTGTTATCAGCTCCCGGATGCGCGCCTCAAACCTTCAGACTGACCCAACTGCTGCGGATGGGATGATACCGCCCGGTCCATGCCAAATCGGCGACTTGCAAGGATAGCCGAGCCCTTCTTGTTGGACGCAAGCTTCTGCAACGCAAGCTTCTCGACGTCGAACCGAGCATCCGCGGGATCTTGCGCGGGTATGGGCTGGAGGTCCGAGACCGTCGTAGAGGTGCTCGGCCGAGCCACTGTCGAGATTGGTGACCTCCGACCGCACCAGCTGCCGTTCGCAGATCGCCACCCAGCCTACGAACGCAACGTATACACAAATACGTTGTTGAGGCGCGCCGGCGTGGAAGGCAATCCCCCGTGCATCTTTCCGGTCGGTCTTCACCGTTATTGCCGAGAGCGCCGCCTTCACGTGCCGCGTCTCGAGCAAAACCGCATCGCGGCCGGCGGCCACAAGCCCGGCATCCAGCCACTGCGACAATGGCCCAGCCTCGAGCCCAATGCGGATGACAGACAATTCCCGTCGAAATAGCGGACCAGTGCCTCGGGCTCGCTGGCGACCTTGATTTCGGGCACGATCGTTCCGCTAGCGTCCACGATGCACACGCTACTCTCTTCCGGAGAGACATCGATTCCCACATAGTGTTCTATGCTGTTCCTCTCAGGATGGTGGAGCCGATCGCTGGGACTCCGTTTCAAGACCATCATTCTGAGGGACAGCCACCAACTTGGCTATGCTCGCGAAGGCCGGCCCATTATCGCGTCTAGGCTGTCTTGTGCATGAGTTGGAGAGGCCGGCGGATGTAGCTTAAGCGTTAATTTAGCGTAGGATTCGGTTGCTTGGGCCAACCTTCCACCAGATCTCGCGAGTCACCCACCGTGACCCACGATACGTTGCCGCCGTTGTGTTTTCCAGCCGTCCAACGCAAGAAGATCACAGCTGATGATGGCGGAGGGCGGCGTCATGCTTCTGGCTGGCGCCGAGCGGCGTTTGCGACTGCCGACCGGCTTGCGGCTGCGATCCACGATCCGCGTCACCCGCAGCGGGTGAAGCACGGCCATGGCTGAGATCCTGCGCGCCCGCATCTTTGCAATCGCCTGCGGCTACGAGGATGCCAACGATCTCGACCGGCTGCGCACCGACCCGGCAGGGCGCAAATCATGGCATGTTGCGAGGACAACGGCATCTTCTACATCTTCGGACTGCCCGGCAACACGGTTCTCCTGTGGGTCGTCGACGAGAGCGCCGATGACGCACCCGCCGCGCGCTCAAGTGCAAGTCTGTGCTGCGCGGCTGTGCTGAGATTCACTATAAGGCGAAGTCTTGGAACCTTGAGACGCGTCTGCGTCCGCATCGAGGCAACCGCGGTGGGCCTCGACATCCGCCTGTCGTCTTGTGCATCTTGATCAGGTTTTCGGCCTGGCCGCGGGCGCAGTAGATCACGCAGACTTGCCCCTTGGTGCGCGATCCAATCTGACCAAAGGCACTTTGACATTGAGCCGCCAAGGACAACCGGACACATCCGCCAGGTCCGCCTCATCCTGCATACCGTCGCATACTGGCTGATGATCACCCTGCGCGACGCGGTGCCCACATCCCATCATCTGTGCAAAGCCGAGTTCGCCACGTTGCGGCTCAGGCTCCTCAAGCTCGGCGCCCGCGTCATCGAAACCGTCTCGCGCGTGCGCCTGGCCTTCGCCGCCACCTGTCCCGAGGCCAGCCTGTTGCTGGCGTTCGGCAGCAATCTGCAGCCTGCTGGACCATGACCGGCGGGGCAGCAGCCCCCGTCGAACCAGACACTTCAAACTCTCAGCGCGTTCACAAGTCCAGACACAGCCGCGGTGAAAAAAGGCGCCCCCGCCGCCACCTGTCCGCCGCTTAGCGCCAAACAAATCAGAAGCAGTTCTTACAATTCTATAATGCGCAATTTTGCTGCTTTAATCGCAGCAGCCGTTCTGCTTGGAGTATCCAGTTTTTGCTTTAGTTTTTTTATGTGGAAATTGACAGTGTTTGTTGATATTCCTAGGATAACTCCTATTTCCCACGAGGATTTCCCTCTTGCCGTCCATAGAATACATTCTTTTTCTCTTTCAGAAAGGCTAGGAGCCTGCTCAGCACCAGTCAAATTCGAGACCTTCATGGCCCTAAGATGGAAATGAAACGCAGCAAGTTGCAAATAGGTGACCGTTCCATTTGGGAATTCGCGGTCCCAGGGTCGAGCAAAGCTCATGATCGCCAAGCTGCGATCGGGGCCGCGCAATGGAACGCTAATTCCTGACTTTAACCCGAACGTCGCAGCCTCGTCCAAAATGCGCCGTTCGTCCTCGGTCGTGCTTGCGTCATTGCGCACATCGCTCCATCGAAAGGCCCCTGCCCGCTTTAGACTCGCCTTGATTATGGGATCTATGCTGCCATAACCCATTTTTAAATAGCGCTGCCGCCATTCATCAGGATAGTTCAGCATGATCGCGGAATCGCGTCGGACCGCCTTCAATCCGTCGGGAGTAGGAAAACCATAGGCGATCCACGGGCAAGCGCATTTCAGGGCAAAGGCGGATAACAGGGCGAACAACTGCTGGGGTTGAGCGACGCCATCTGTCTGATCGAGAAATCGGCCGAACTCGGCCGCAAGCGCCTGTCTAGCTGAACCCGGATAGCGTATTGGCGGGATCAAAGAAAACTGGTCGGCCTCCTTGGCTGCCGCCTCCCGAACTTGTGAGACTGCAGTCATCCCCGGAGGTTCCATAGCTCTCCTCCGCAGCCATTTGTGTCGGGTGTCGTGACTGGTCATACAAAGCTTCTGGCTGTGGGACTGCGGCTCTGCGCGCCGCTGTCGATCGCATCGCTGAAGCTCTATCACCTCAACGCAGCACGCAACATTAAGTTGAGTTAATTTTTACTTACTTAAGGTAACACTCGGAATAAGTTTTAAACAAACGATCTTGCCGCAAGCGCCTACTCCCGTGTTCATTCGATGAAGAGCGAGACACTCGCGCCAAGATTCTTCACGGGTGGACAAATTGCAGTTGCACAGCCCAGACTTGAAAGCTTGCAGTCATCGAAGGTCTAGCCGATCGGCTGGACGAGAGCATGCCCTTTCCGCGGCGCCGCTGTTCGGTCAAGGCAAAGGCGTGGATCATCGAGGGGTCGCTGGCACGGCGTGCGAATGGGTCAGCGGTGGCCCGCGCGAAAAAGCTGAGCGCAGCAGGGTTGGCCTGGCGTCGCCAGGCGCTGCGCTCGGTGCCGTCACGCTGCTGCCGGAGAGAGCCTTCGGCTGCAGAGCAGCAAAAGTTCGGCGGTGAAAGTGGGGTGGGGGGGGCAGCGCGGGCACAGCATGGCTGGAAATCGTCATCGGCCAAGCCACGCTCCGGCCGGGAAGTGGTGTCGCCCGGGCGCTTGTGTTCTCGGCGAGTCGGGCGGTGCGTTCGACCATCCGATCGGGAGCCAAGGGGCTGTGTTACGACAACGGCCGGCCGACTTCGCAATTATGCGGAGCGGAAATTATGCGGAGTCCGCAGCGGCCCGAGTGTGCACGGAAACGCAATTCGCTTCTCTTCCATGCGCAGAACATGCGGTGCATCCATAAAACATCAACGTCATCAGTGGGCAACTTTGGCTAAAGGGTACGCGATTTACCGGGCGCAAAGCGAACGCAAAGGCTAGTAACGCGACGGATCCGTTGCAACGTATCTCTCTCTCCTGCTCTCTATTGTAGCCAATGACGGGCGGGGGATTGGTCCGCAGATTGCCCCTATTCGCCGAGGGCCGGAAATGGTGTGATCGACCAGTCGATCAAGTCGACGGCACGCTGAACTATCGCCTCGGTCTGAGCAAGATTCGGTGCAGCGGCGATGACATGTCCGATCAAGTCTCGGACATCGCCTTTCCTGACAATCGGCGTCTTGTTTTTAACATAGAAGTTGACCTCGGCTACCCCTGGTACAGCAGCTGCCCGACTGTCGCCGATCCAATCGAGGATTCCATCGTGATCAGGAACTAGGAACCGCGCGACCGATGTCTGCGAATGCCTTTTGCGCAAATTCCATTTCTCGCCGATTGCAAGCTTGATGTGCTCGGTGATGACATCGACACCGTAAGCCAGTTGAATCATTTGCGGACTGGGCGGGCCATGAAGACGTGGATTGACTTCAATGACGACTGGGCCGCGCTTCGTCCACCGGAATTCAATGCCCGTTGGCCCCCACCCAAGGCCGAGAACTCGCAAACAGCTCAGCGAAACATCGGCGATACGTTTATGGTCGTCATCAGTCAGCGGGGCCGGAAAGGTGCACTCACGAAAGACGAAATACGGTGGGTCGCACAACTCAGCGGTGCCAATCCCAATTACCTCATTTCCCATTATCTCAGCGTGGTGATAGGGACCTTGTGCGAATTCTTCGACCAAGATCCTCGACGAAGACCGCCATGTATGCTGCCCGCCCAATAGATACTCAGCGTGCTCGGCTAACTCATCTACGTTGCGGCACAATCGGACGCCGCTGCTGCCCATCCCTACGGCTGGCTTAAGAATTACCGGCAGGCCGATCTCCGCAGCAGAGCTTTCCACCTCGGTTACATCTGTTGCCAAGCGGTAAGCAGGTATTGGTACGCCGGCCTCCGCGAGGAGCTGCCGTTGAGTGAATTTGTCGTTGCATCTCTCAACCGATGCGGGGTTCGGTCCTGGTAGTCCGAAACACCGGCAGAGCTTGCCAACTGTCGCGCAGCAAGACTGCGCAGCGGATGTGATGCCAGCAATGTCGTATTCCTTTCCTAGCTGGCAACATTCGCGGATTAGCGCATCGAGGCTTTTTGTATCGACGCGGATTGCCTCGGTGCTTTCTGCCGCAAGATAGTCGTACTGAGTTGGATCAGTCGATAGTGTAATTGGATGAAGGCCAAGACGCCTGGCTGTTTCGACATATAGCAGACCAGGACCTCTCGTATGGCCTTCAATCAGGATGATCGCTTTTCTCGGCATCGGCTGTTAACTCCCACTTGCGTGCCGTGCGGCTGTCCGAGCGAAACTCGGCATGAGTTCCTTAGCTGCGCGTGATCTCAGACTTCGTGGTGAACGTACCACTTGCGGCGCTTCGCGCTCGCAAAGACTCTGTAAACTTAATTGAAGGATCTGTTGCAAACGATCGGGTGTCTTCGCCATAACAGCTTTTGAAGAGCTATAACCGTCGAGGCGGACAGGTTTCCACCTATGGCGACGAGCGTCATGGCATGAGAGAGGTCGATGCTGTTCACAATCGCGGACGAGGCGTCGCCAGCCGCCGGTCGGCGGCATCAACGTTCTGGTGGTGGACGAGCCGGCCCAGATACTAAAGTCTGCAGCAATTCCGCGCCTTCGGCATCGTTCCTGCCGCTACGATCGTGGTCGGCCTCAAACCTGTGCACCATTTCCGCGCCGTCCTCAAGACTATTGCCGGCAAGGTCAGTCTCCGATAGGCGCACTCTGCACCCCACGTTGGGAAAAGCTGCCGCAATCGGAACGTGCCGCGACCGATCTTCCTTGATTTGAGCCGGTGGAAAGCGACATGACCGGCCCGCCCCTGCGGCCTTATAGATCACCAGGCAGGGTATCTCTTTCACCATTCAGTAGCCTAAGGGCGGCTGCTCCTTCCTGATCACGTTCTCACATCGACCCCAATCGCCTCATCTGTTTTGAAAAATCAGGGATGGGCATTTCGTCGGATGAGGCGCCGTGCTGATCGACGTCTTCGCCGCCGCGACCGCCGTCGTCGTGTGGGTTTGCCGGAACTTCATGAAAAGCCTCATCTGGTGATCGGTGAGGTGCGCCGGGCACAAAGTGATTCCTCCAAATCGGAAAAACACATACCCGGTCGACCGCGATCACAAGACGATGCCCGGAAGGGAGTAAGCGCTGTTGTGGAACCACCTTTCGGGAGTGCTCGCGATCTGTGAGGTTGCCGATCCTGTATTGGGATCGGAGATCGGCTTGTGTCTGGACTTGACCTTACGCTTGACCCGGATCGGCAGCCTCGGCGTTTCGAGGTGATCAACGGTGCCGGCGGTCGGCGTCATTGGTCGGTGGATGACAAGGCGCGGATCATCGCGGAAACGCTGGAGCCAAACGCAGTCGTTTCCGAGGGCGCCTGTCGGTATGACCTTAGGCCGCAGCAGGTCTTCGCCTGGCGCCGCGAAGCGCGCAAACAGGTCGCTTCGGTGCAGCAAGATTCTCCTGCCTTTGTGCCGGCGGTTGTGACGGCGCTGGAACCTGTAGCCAAGCGTCCAGCGAAGCAGCGGAAACGGCAAGCCACCCAAGATGCTGGCATGATCGAGCTTGAGATCGACGGCACCGCGATGCGCGTCGGCCGGGGCGCCGATACCAAGACGGTGGCCGCAGTGATCCGCGCACTGAAGGCGACGTCGTGATCGGGCCGACGGGTGCGGTCAAGGTCTTGGTGGCGACAAAGCCGGTCGACTTCCGCAATTATGTGGAGCGCAGGATTATGCGGAGTCCTGGCCGGCTCAGGCGGGCATATTGTCGATATGTCAAAAGCTTGAGACTGGCCAAATCAGGCGTTGCCGCCAGCATAATTAGGTCCTCCCTGAGGTGCGCAATGCATTTTAAGGAGAGACGATATGGTCAGCACGAAGGGGAAGGCCCCGAAGCTGGTACTGATGGACGCCGGGTTTCTGGCTCCGTTGATTGTAGAGTTCGCTACAGCCTTGAGCTCTGGCACACAGCGGCCTGACGATCAGGGGTTATACGGATTCCGCCCGGCACTTTGCGGCGTGGGTCTGCGAAGTGGGCCTGCAGTTGGACGGCCTCGGCAAGGGAGCGGTCGACGGCTTCGCTCGCCATCACTGCCGGTGCGCAGGGGGTCGCCGGTGGAACAGAGTGTCGGCGAAGTACGCGGGACGCGCGGGCCGGTTCGTCACGTTTCTCGCCGAGTGTGGTGTTGTCCCGCCGCCACCAGCCCCGGCTGAGATCGTCCATCCGCAGATCTTGGATTACCAGCGATGGCTATCCGTTCATCGCGGCCTGTCCGACCGATCGGTCTCGCGGTAGGGCCGCATGGTCAAGCGGCTGCTGCCCGCCCTCGGTGAGGATCCGCGTGTCTATAGCGCCGCCACGATCCGCGCCGTGTTCCGCTCCGATGGTCGTCGACATCGAGGATCAAGCCTGCCCGTGCTGCCGCAATGGTCTGCATCGCATCGGCGAGGACGTGAGCGAGCGGCTCGACATCGTTCCGGCGCAGCTGCGTGTGATCGTCGTGCGGCGGCCCAAAATGCCTGACGCGGCCCGGTCGCCGGGCCTCATCCACCTCACATGCGGTCGCCGCTCCTGGCGGCAGCACCAATATCCCGCTTGCGGCGGGCGCAGGCTCAGGAATACGAAACCATTCTGCCGATCGGCTGTTGAGGCCATGCATATTTTCGGTTCGCCCACCTGGATCCGAAAGGCTGATCAGGCCTTTGCGGAATGTAGGAAAAGGGTGATGGAAGCGGTCATGCGGTTTTCATGTGCGCTCCCTCGACGATGACGCCGGCGGTCGCGTACTTCCACAGCGCCACCAGCAGCTTGCGGGCGAGCGCGACGATCATTGCCTTCTTGAGGCGGCCGCCGTTGCGCGCCACCCATTCGCTGAACCAGCGGGCCAAGCCCGAGGCCGGCTGATGGCGCAGCCACAGCCAGGCAAGCTCGACCATCGTCGTTCGCAGCCGCGGATTGCCTGCCTTCGACACGCCTTGTTCGTGATCGATCGTGCCGCTCTTCCATGGGGAAGGTGCCAGTCCGTAGGCGGCCACCTGCCTGCGGTTGTTGAAATGCCGGAACAGCCCTTCGGCATGGAGGATAGTCGCGAATTCCGGCCCGATGCCCTTCAGCTTGAGCAACATCGCCGCCGGCGTCGAGGCGCCCACCGCCATCGCGGCGAGCAGCGCGTCGCGCTCGGCCTCGACGGCCTTGATCTGGCCGAGCAGCAATTCGAGACGGTCAAGTTCGCGGCCGATCTGGGCCTTCATGCGGGCCGGAAGGGCGCGGCCATCGCCGGTCCGCAGTTCTTCCAGGCGATCGCGCCGGTCGCGGCGCAAAGGCTCGTAGTCGCGGATGCCCTGGCTGAAGAGCAGGCTTTGATGCGATTGACGTGCTCGACCCGTTCGGCGACCAGCACCTTGCGCTCGCGGTTGGTCCGGCGGCGATCCTCATTCTCGGCGTCGGCACCCGGACCATCGAGCAGACGCGCGGCTCACCCCGCTTCACGGCCAGCAGGGCGCGGATCAGCGCCTCGCCATCAAGCCGATCCGTCTTGGCACGACGGTGGCGGCGCGACACCGCGATCGATGCCGCATCAACGATGTGACTTTCGATCCAGTTCTCGCGGTTCAGCACCCGGTCGATCCAGAAGCCGTCCAGCCCCGCCTCCTGGATCACCACCAACGGATAAAGCGTGCCTGTGCGCGCCTCGGCCTTGCTGCGCAGCCCGGTGAGGCAGACGAGCAGTCCGGCACTGTCACCGCCGGCGACCATGTGGCGCCACATCTTCTCGCTGCCCGGTACAATCGAGGTGACTAGCCAAGTCGATCTAGACAGCTCCAGCGAGACGAAGATTGCGCCAAGATCCACGCGGACAGCGGCTTGTAGCTCGGCTTGATCGGCGGTCGAAAGATGCATGAAAGGGCCTCCAAAGAGCGAGTTAAGATGGCCCACTCTGCCAGAGTGCGGGCCACGATCCACTCCCCATGGGATCTGCCGCGCCTGTGAGGATGTGGTGATCCAAGCTCCCCCGCCCGGCTGCAACAGGTCTCGCCGAGAGGATATTCGGACCTATCAGGTCTATCTGATGAACGATAAGAAGCTGTCGCCCGGCTCGTTCCACACCGCCATTGCGGCGCTGCGCTTTCTCTACAAGGCAGGTGACGCTCGAGAGGGATTGGGCGCCTGAAGAGGTCCTGCCGCTTCCCAAGAAGCCGCAGAAGCTGCCGATCGTCCTCAGTCCCGAGGAAGTTCAGCGGTTCCTCGGTTGCGTCCTCGACGTCAAACACCACGCTATCCTGACCACTTGCTATGCCGCCGGATTGCGCATCTCGGAAGCGGTTCAGCTGAAGCCCACGGGCATCGACAGCCAGAGAATGGTCATCCGCATCGAGCAGGGCAAAGGTCAGAAGGACCACCGCTATGATGCTGTCGCCCAAGCTGCTGGAGATTCTGCGCGACTATTGGAAGATACGGCGGCCAAGGGCGTGGCTCTTCCCCGGCGATCGCGCCGGCCAGCCGACCACCAAGAGGGCGGTGGGACAAGCCTGCGCGAAAGCGCGAGACCTCTCCGGATTGTCCAAACCGGTCACGCCACACAGTTTGAGGCACGTCCAACACGTTTTTAGCTCACCGTCGCGATCCACCGCAGCGCGCTCTCGCCACCCGGCTTTCTGCGCGACGCCAAGCTAAAAACGCTCTGCATTATGCCGACCGCCGAACTATGCCGAGCGAGCAAGTTTTTACCAACACTTTCCTCAACGTAGCGGTAGCTGGATCGGCATAGCTTAGGCTCTCTCCGTCGCAATTGACGCGAAGGAGAGGATACATGAACGCAAGTGACTATCTGCAACGCAGCACACTGTATCGGAAGCTGATCCACGGGCCGTATGGCGAGTTTGCACGCGTTTACGCGGGCAGATTGTCCGACGAAGGCTTTGGTCAGCAATGCACATGGCGATCGCTAAGCCTATTTCGTGAGCTGAGAGACTGGCATCTCGGCAACGGGCACGATCTCCAGGATTTAAGCGAAGATCAAGTCGAGCGGTTTCTTGAGCACCGTTCCAAACACTGGAGCATCGATTCGGGCGACCGAGCTGCGCTCCGGCGCTTGCTTGCCGCTACGGCAAGAAGGCTTGATACCAGCCGCCCCTCCAGTTGAGCGTACGGAGCATGAGCGGATTGTTGATGTGTTCGCGGCTTACCTCACGAATGAGAGAGGGCTCGCCGCCTCGACGGTGGAAAGTCACAAGCTGCTCTCACGCCGATTTCTGCAGGAGGTCTGTCCGGGTGGCGCAGATGGATTTGCAGCGCTCACCCCGGAGATCGTCATCGGTTATGTCGAGCGACATGCTCTCGATGGCTCCGCCGACAGCGGCAAAGCGATGTGCGGGGTGGTGCGCAGCTATTTGCATCTGAAGGGCTTCATTTCGGTAGCCTTGGCCGATTGTGTGCCGTCGATCCGTCGCTGGCGGCTTGCTGGCCTGCCAACCTTCCTGCCACCACAGAAGGTTCAGTTGGTTCTAGATGCCTGCGATCGGACCACGGCAATGGGGCTTCGGGACTATGCGGTTCTGATGGCGCTGGCCAAGCTGGGCTAGCGCGCCAGCGAGGTTGCCGCGCTCAGTCTTGACGATATCGATTGGCAGTCGGGCAGTGTCCTCGTCCATGGCAAGGGACGGCGTCAAGCGATGATGCCACTACGCCAGTCGGTGCAGCTATCGTCGCCTACATCCGGCATGGGCGACCGGCTTCAGAGTGTTGCCGGTTATTTCTGCGAATGCTTGCTCCGCACGTGCCTCAGGCTGCGCCATCACGATGATCGCGAAGGAGGCCCTCGAGCGGGCGGGTATTCACGGCTATGCGCACCACGGCGCGCACCTCTTCCGCCACAGCCTTGCGACCGACCTGCTGCGGTCGGGGGCCAGCTTTGCCGAGATCGGCCAGTTGCTTCGTCACCGGAGCATCGACAGCACAAGGATCTATGCCAAGCTCGACATCGAGAAGCTGCGCGAACTGAGCCTGCCCTGGCCGGGAGGTGTCCAATGAGCCGTCTTCGAACAGCGCTCGAGCGCTATGTGGGCATGCGCCAGGGGTTGGGATACAAGTACCACGGGCCCGCTCGACGGTTGTCGGATTTCGTCACCTTCATGGAGGCTCGCGGCGCCGAGACCATCAGCACGGCGTTGGCAATGAAGTGGGTGACGTTGATCGGCAGACAACCGAGTTGGTCCATCCGCCTGACCGATGTGCGCTGCTTCGCTCAGCACCTCGCTTATTTCGAGCCCTGACGGAAGTGCCACCTCAAGACGCTGTGCCGCCGGCGCGGCGGGCAAAGCCCTACATCTATAGCGATGCTGAGATCACGGCGCTTCTGGCGGCGGCCCTGTCGCTGCCGCCGGCCAACGCCCTCCGTCGCTAGACATATCATTGCCTGTTCGGATTGATAGCGGTCGCCGGGCTACGCCATTCCGAACGCTCGACCTGCGCCGAGACGACGTCGACCAAGGTGTCCTCACCATTCGGGAGACGAAGTTCGGCAAGTCGCGGCTGGTCCCGCTCCATGCCACGACGGTCGCCGTGCTGTCGGACTATGCCGCGCGACGCGACGCGCATCTCGTCGCGCCTCGTAGCCCCTATTTCTTTGTCGCCGAGCAGGGCGGCAGATTGCTGCACCAATACGTGCACCGGGTGTTCTGGCAGCTGTCGCGACAGATCGGTCTGCGGCAGCGGGGACAGCGCAATGGTCCGCGGGTTCACGATCTTCGTCACCGTTTCGCCGTCCAGGCCCTGACCAACTGGTATCGTGCGGGCGAAGATGTCGAGCGGGAACTGCCGGTCCTCTCGACCTTTCTCGGCCACGCCAATGTTCGCGACACCTACTTGCATCTATCCGCCGCGCCGGAGCTAATGACCCATGCTGCGCGACTGCTGGGTAAGCGTGGGAGGTTCGCTCATAAGCGCCTCGAACGATTTAGCCGTGCTGATCGAGCGGTGGTTCACCGATCGGCTCATGGCGACATCGAGGCGTAAGCTCCAACACCATCGCCCCCTATCGCGACACCTTCCGGCTCCTGTTTGCATCGCGCAGACACGCCTTGGCAGGTCTCCGACGCAGTTGACACTGCGGGATTTGGACGCGCCTTTCATCGGCGCATTTCTGGAGGACTACCTCGAGACACTGCGGTCCGCCTCAGTGAGAACCCGGACCCTCCGCCTCATCACAGCCATTCGGTCTTTCTTCAGATATGCGTCGTTCGAGGAGCCGGCCTATAGCGCTCAGATTCAACGCGTGCTCGCGATCCCGAGCAAGCGATGCGACAAGCGACAGCTTCAGTTTCTCACCAGGCCCGAGATTGAAGCGATCCTGGCCTGTCCGGATCGCAGCACATGGCTGGGACGGCGTGATCACACTCTGCTGTTGCTGGCCGCGCAAACAGGCCTGCGGGTCTCGGAAATCATCGATCTCAACCGGGACCCGGTCATGCTGGGGCACGGTGCCCCACGTGCGATGCGTTGGCAAGGGCCGCAAGGAGCGAAGTACGCCGCTCACCAAGGTTGCACAGCAAGCCCTTCGGGGCTGGCTCAACGAGCCCAGGAAACGGGGCGCAACGGCTCTCTTTCCGAACATGCACGGCGGCAGGCTGAGCGCCGACGGCGTGCAGGCGCTGCTGAACAAACATGTCGCCAAGGCTCGCGAACACTGCGTCATCCTCCGCTCGAAGCGGGTGTCGCCTCATGTTTTGAGGCACAGCGCTGCCATGGAGCTGCTGCGGGCGTCGATTGTTCGGTCATCGCCCTATGGCTGGGCCATGAGGCGATGGAAAGGACGCTGACCTATCTTCACGCACATTTTGAACTGAAGGAATCCGCACTTGCCAAGCTGAAGCCATACGAACGCGCAAAGGCCGAACGATTTCGGCCAAACGACCGACTTCTTGAATTCCTGAACGCCCTTTGAGCATGAGAACTATGCCGAGTGTCAACGACGATTCTCGGTCGAAATGGCGGGCAAAGCGCTTCATACCGCCATGATCGGAAGAGGCGCTCGGCAAACTTCGGCGGTCGGCATAAACCTGCAAACTCAGTGGCGTCGAGCCACTCGGCTATCTCGCCGACGTACTCACCAGGATCGTCAACGGCCATCCAAACAGCCAGATCGACGACCTGCTGCCTTGGGCCTATATCCGGGCGCGCCCGAGCTAAAGGCCGGGGCCTAAGAACAGCGCTTACGGAAGGGATCGCCGCCGGCGGCTTGAAACTTCGGTCGGGCTACGCCCTCCCTGCTCTCAAGCCGCCGGCATTCTCATCCTGATTGACGCTGCGCACTCACGTTGATGGCCGCCGGCTCCATCAGATTCGAATCCTTGGCGATCGGCGCGCCGCATAGAACCAGATGCCGGCGCAGACGAGGACGCCTTGATAGGCATGGCCGAGAAATACGCCTCCGGAATTAGCAAAAGGAGTTCTCGACGCCAGCGAATTGGTTCATCTTAGCAAGCTGTTCACTGTTCTGCTCGCGAGTCGTTCCGTCAGTCGTTCAAGGCCGGTATCATTGTAGCGCGTGAGTATCTTGTAGCCGGTCTTGCGCGAGATATCGAACTCCCGGCAAAGCACCGCCATCTTCTCGCCGTCCAGCAGCCGGGCGACGAACTTCAGCCGCTCTTCCATGACGTTACACTCCTTCCTAGGCACCTTGCTCTCCTTCCAAAGGGCCGAAAATGTACCCCGATTGAACTGTCACCCATCTCTCGGGAACGGCAATTGAACGGCACCCACTGAGCGGGTTTGTCCGATCCCGGTTCGATCGTCCACCATCAAACCATCAGCACCTCACCAATCTCTGCGTATTCTCTGCGACTGCGTGACGCTGCCGGCGAAGTTACGAAGCGCTTGCCCGTAGTCATCAGCGCCCAGACGATCCGCGCCATCTTGTTTTGCAAGAGCAACGGCGACGAGCTTCTTCGTCAGAAGCTCGGCAGCCCAGCGGGTAGGCGCTGCTGCCCTTGCGGCTGAACCTGAGGACGGCATGTGCGCGAATTACAAGCAGTCGACGGATATAGGGATCGCCCTGCTTGCTGATCCGACCGGATTTGAACAGGGAGGCGTCTGTCACGGTTGCAACGATCGCGCTGGCGGTGATTGGACCGATGCGGGATCATTTCCAGTCGCCGGCTCAGTTCATTCGAGCGGTGCCAGGCTTGAATCTGATGATCGAACTCACGGACCTTCTCGTGCGCCGCCGTAGCTGTTCGAAAGGGAACAAGCGCATCTCAGGCAAGCGAGGGAATAAGCCGGTTATTCTCGTCTTCGGCGAGCCCGATCAGCATCCGACGCCGGCAATGCCCTGGCGCGTTAATCCCGAACTCGGCCAGGTGGCCGCGCAGCGCGTTCACCAGCATGTTCCGTTGTCGGACCAGAAGCTCACGAACTCGATGCAACATCAGTACACTTTGCTGTTCCTCGATCTTTACCGGAACGAAGCGCATCGACGGCCGCGTCACCGCCTCGCAGATCGCCTCCGCGTCCGTCGCGTCATTCTTCTGCCGTTTGACATATGGCTTCACATAGGAGGCTGGCATCAGCCGGACCTATGACTCAGCCCCACGAGAACGCGGGCCCAGTGATGGCTCGTTGCGCAGGCTTCAATGCCGATCAGGCATGCCGGCAAAGACGCAAAGAATGCGACGACATCGTTGCGACGCAACTTCCGGCGCAAACCACCGCGCCCTCCGCGTCCCCCGTGCACCTGAAAACGTGCTTGGCGACATCCAGACTGATTGTGCTAACCTTCTCCATTGACGGCTCTCCCTCGTGTGACCTTCGACAGCCACACTTTGGCACATTGCGATGCCGGGACCGGAGGCCGCCCACCACAATCAGGTGACCTTCTCTGCAGAGATGAACCGCGGGAACAGACCGAATCCGCGGTATCGCTGGCAGCGTCAAGCCACTAGATTTGGCAGTTCCTGAAAAACCCCAAAACGCTATCTTTTAACTCCTGTCAGAGACCAGCCGGTCAGAAATGGTCTGGCCACACTACACCGAACGATGGAAAGATTTTCCGAGCTCCGCGCCGGCTACCTTCTGACCGGGTCCAGCTAAATCCGAGCTGTGCCCAAGAATCCATCGGTCGGGCAAACTGATAAGGCCGCTAGAAAGGGACTGCCCATGACGATCGCGATGGTGCCTGCAATCAGCAAAGCGAATGTACGAATTGAGCGCCGACTTCGCGAGCTAGCAACTTGCGATTCAGCCTCGATCTGGGAGGCTCAAGACGAGCTGTCCAGCGCGATTGCAGAGGCGGGGATGCACTTTGAGGGGCGTGCCTATCCCGTATGTCTCCGACCCCTTGCGATAGAGTGTGGTCTTGCAAATCACCTCAGCGCTACCGCTGAGGCCGTGATTAAGCTGCTTGATGTCGCCGCTGAGCTGTATTGCAGCAATGAAGAGGTACAAGATTTATTTCCTGCTTATAAAGACGTGCGGCACCTGATCACTAACCTTCCAAAATCTAGACCAATAGTTAGAATTTGCCGGCTAGATGGCCTCTTTGGCAGCGATGGATATTATAAGATCATTGAAACAAACACCGAATCGCCCGGTGGTGTTATTCAGAACGGCCTCGCCGCAAAAATCTGGAGCAGTATACCTAATCCATTGACGCATGGCCTCTCACTAGACGTTAGCCAGCAGCCTTTCGTAAAAGATCGAAACTGCTTCGTCCGAGAGCTGGTGTCCGCCTACTACGCTGCGGCCGGCAAAGAACTGAAAACAGCAGCAGTAGTCAATTTTCGTGGTCGCTACGCAAATGAAGTAGACTTCATAATGAACGGCCTGAGAGACGCAGGCGTAAAGGCAACGTTGCTGGATGTTAGCACGATGAAATTGACGCCTCATGGGCTATTTGGAAAAGATGATGAGGTCATAGAACTTGTCTATAATAAGCTTGATCCGAGAGACGTTGTTGACTCTAGCGAAGCTTACGATTACCTACGTGCCTGCGCTGATCAAAAATTGGTAGCTATAAACCCGTGGATTTCCCAGTGTGTATTGTCTGACAAGGCTATCCTTGCTTTGCTCAGCGATGATCGATTCAGCTCGAACTTCAACGCCGAACAGATCGAGCTTATTGCGCGCCATATTCCCTGGACCCGCCTTGTTAGAGAGGAAGTAACGACTGACCCAAAACGGCGTCGGATCGAACTCGTCAGCTACATCCAGAAGAACAAGACCGATCTTGTTCTGAAGCCCTCCAACGCGACGCGCGGCGAGCACGTCTTGGTTGGGCGCCTCACATCCTCAGAGTTGTGGGAAGAACACATTGACCGGGCCGCCCGCGACCCTTACGTCGTTCAAGAGTACGTCGCACCCGGAGAGGTTACGGCTCTGCATTTGCCAAGCCGGTCGATCAAGAAAATGGCTTATGGACTTGACTGTTACGTATTCGGTGGCCGCCTAGCAGGTTTTCAGTCCCGTGCAAGTCTCGATCCTGTGATGAACGTTGGGCGAAGTGGCATTCTACTACCAATAGCTTTCGACTAAATTTCGCGCCTTTTAGAGGCCTCTCTGATTGGGGTCGTTGAGGTCAAGCCGCCCCTGCACTTTTTGTGGACCGTCCCGCAGGTCACTCGCTTCTCTTTGCGGTCGGCGCTCTGGCCGTCATGGGCCTGTCCGAACGGTGGGCCCGTTCCATCATCAGCCCCGATCGGAAGACTTCGCGTCTTCGCCGTTGCTCAACCCGCCATCGTAACAGAAATGCTCTGACCCCTAACATCCCTTGGCTGGGAGCAGCGGAAGACGATGAAGGCATCGAAGTTTTCGGACGCGCAGAAGGCGTTCATTCTCAAGCAGGGGTCGAGCGGAATCCGCGTCGGAGATCAGTCGTCGGGCGGGGATCAGCCAGGCGACGTACTTCAATTGCAAGTTGTAATACGACGGACTGCTGCCACGGAGATCAAGCGGTTGTGGCAGCTTGAGGACGAGAACGGCAAGCTCAGGAAGCCGAGCCTCGCCGAAACGTGTACTGTACGGAGCCGTGTAGGGTGGACGACCGCCCTTGGCTCCATCGGAGCACTTCAAGCTTCACCCCCTCGGAGAGTGGCTTGCCGCCTCCCCACGGAACCAGCACGTTCGGCTTTTCCAGAGGATCGTCGGCATCGCTCAGCCGCAAACAGTACTCGTCTATATTCTAGAAACCGGGTTGTCCCCGCATCTCCAGCCGCACAGTCGGAGAGTGCCGCGGATCTCGCTTGTTTCAAACCACAACACTGTATGCGACAACCGTTTCAGCCGGCGGCCCCTTTTGGTGCGAACCTCCACCCCAAGTGTCATAGGCTTTAGTGGATAAATTCGACGCTGCCAACGCTACTTTCAGGTCAATTCGAATAGATTAGACTTGGCTGCTAAAGAGTAGCCTTCCATTTGCCGTCTGAATGCAGAATACCACTTGGAGATGTTAGTTGGTCACGAATATTACCGCAAGCTCCGGAATGTTTCAGGATGCGTTTTTTAGCCGAGATGGATCTGAGCCCGTTCCGCTTATGATCAAGGCGGAAGGGATCTGGATGTTCGATGAGCACGGGAAAGCCTACATCGACGGATCGTCGGGTCCTATCGCGTGCAATATCGGACATGCTAATGAGCGTGTTGCGCAAGCGATGTATCAGCAGGCAATGACGCTTGATTATGCTTATCCGCGCGTTGCGCGTCACGCCGCCAACGCCGCGCTAACAGGGCGGCTTTGCAGTCTCGCGGGGGCGCCATTCGAACGGGTCGGCCTCGCGTCAGGCGGAAGCGAGGCGATGGATCTTGCGCTGAAGTTCCTGCGGCAATATGCAGTTGCAAAAGGCTTGCCCGGCAAGCGCATTTTGATCTCCAACATGCCCTCGTATCATGGTGCCTCAATTGGCACGCTCGCGATTTCGGGCGATGAATCCTTAGCACCTTTTCTATCTGGCTTCGCAGTTATAGGCGCGAAAGTGCCCGCTCCAATGACCTATCGAGGAGAACCGGGACTGTCGCCTGAAGAAATCGCCGAGCAATGCGTAGCGGCGCTTGAGAATGCTTTCGTAAATCTCGGCCCAGAAAACGTCCTCGCGTACGTGGTTGAACCGGTAGGCGGTGTGGCAACCGGATGCCTCGTGCCGCCACCTGTTTATTTTCAACGCATCCGTGAGTTGTGCGACCGATACGGCGTGTTTCTCGTATTCGATGAGATTTTGTGCGGCGCCGGCCGGACCGGTAGGTTTCTCGCATCACATCATTTGAGCGGCTGCATACCAGATGTCATTGTCATGGCAAAGGGAATTGCCGCGGGTTACAGTCCTTTAGGTGCGGTGCTTCTCCCTGCAGAGCCCGTCGATGAATTGGCAAAGCTAACCGGATTTAACTTTTCACACACGTACGGCGCAAACCCTATTTCGTGCGCCGCCGCGCTCGCAGTCCTGGACGAATATGAAGATCACGATTTAATCACCAACGCCGCACAGGCTGGCGAACATCTTGGGAGAATATTGCGGCAGCTCATGAACACCTCACCCATCGTAGGCGATGTTCGCGGAATTGGGCTGCTATACGCGGTTGAATTGGTACGCGACAAGGACTCGAAGGCTCAATTTCGCTACGATTTTAACGTGGCTGAAGTCGCTCGGACCGAGGCACTGAAGGAAGGTCTCATAATCTACTCGAGGCGTACGTCCGGAGGGAAGTATGGAGACTGGTTCATCGTTGCACCGCCATTGACCGTCACCCGGGCCGACTGTGACCAGATCGGGCAGCGATTGGAGCGTATGCTAGAGGGTGTCCGGAATAGATTTGAAGCTGAATGCGTGCCAGCCGGTTCTCCTAAGAGGTCGTCCCTTGAGCTGAACAGTTAGATGCTTCGAGTCGAAAGTGATCCGATGGAACAACTGCATTGCTAATGGGCCGGTCGGACCCGTCCCTGCGCCAAGCGGCGCAAGCTGGGAAGCGGCTTCGTGACAATGGCAATGAGCCGTCGTCCCTCAAAGTGCAGAAAGTTGACCGGGCGCACGCATGCCTCTTGGAGCGCGACGTTGAGCGAATCGACAGCCGTTACCACTCGACGACGAGCGTCCGGTCATACTTGTGCAGGGCTTACGTCCTGCATTCCTGCGGAGCTGCCGATGAACAACGCTTTTTTTGCCTATTTGTCGGCGGAACTTGCTGGGTTGAAGTCTGCTGGGCTCTACAAATCGGAGCGCGTCATCACATCGACGCAGTCGTCCGAGATCGAACTCGGGGATGGCAGCAAGGTCCTAAATTTCTGCGCCAACAACTATCTCGGTCTGGCCGACAATCAAGATCTGCGGGACGCGGCTAAGGCCGCGCTCGACCACTATGGATACGGCATGGCGTCTGTCCGATTCATCTGCGGCACTCAGGAAGAGCACAAGCAACTCGAGGCGCGGATCTCCTCATTCCTCAAGATGGAAGATACGGTCCTCTATTCATCCTGTTTTGACGCCAATGCCGGTCTGTTCGAGACGCTACTCGGCGAGGAAGACGCCATCATTTCCGATGCGCTGAACCACGCCTCCATCATCGACGGCGTACGGCTCTCAAAGGCCAGGCGCTTCCGCTATGCCAATAACGATCTGGCCGCGCTGGAAGAGGAGCTGAAGAAGGCCGAAGGCAGCCGCTTCAAGTTGATCGCGACCGATGGCTGTTTTCGATGGACGGCATCATTGCCAATCTTGGACGCGTTTGCGATCTGGCCGAGAAATACGGCGCCATGGTCATGGTAGACGATAGCCATGCGGTCGGCTTCATCGGCAGGCATGGGCGCGGCTCGGCCGAGCATTGCGGCGTCGAGGGCCGCATCGACATCATCACTGGCACGCTGGGCAAGGCGCTTGGAGGCGCCTCGGGCGGCTACACGTCAGGCAAGCGCGAGGTCATCGACTGGCTTCGCCAGCGCTCGCGACCATATCTTTTTTCCAATACGCTAATGCCCGCCATTGCAGGAGCGTCGCTGAAGGTTTTCGACCTGATCGAACAAGGCGATGCGCTGCGCAAGAAGCTCTACGCCAATGCCGACCGCTTCCGCTCGAAGATGTCGAAGGCGGGCTTCACACTGGCTGGCGCGGACCATCCGATCATCCCTTTAATGTTGGGTGACGCGAGCCTCGCGCAGCAGATGGCCGAGAAGATGCTACTGCGCGGCATCTATGTGATCGGATTCTCCTTCCCCGTGGTGCCGAAAGGCCAGGCGCGCATCCGCACGCAAATCTCCGCCGCACATTCGAGTGCGGATGTTGACCGTGCGGTCGAGGCCTTCACGGAGGTGGGCCGGGAATTGGGAGTCATCAGATGCCCACCATGAGTGGAGCGCCTTTGTCGATGCCTGCGAAAAAGTCATGGTAGGGCGCTGTTACATTGATCAAGCGGTAAGGAAATTGAGGTAGCAGCGCGCCCATGACCGTGAGTGCACGGCCCGCCTCAAAAGCCCGGGGTCGGCCTCATGCAGCCAGATTTGAAACAACGTGACAACGGCCCGCCACTCGCGAATTCGATCTTGGACGACTGCGCCGAGGCGGATCACGCGCTCGGATTTGTAGCTTCAACGTAGCCTTCCGCCGACGACAAGGCAATGAAAGCGTTCTTCATCGGCACTCCGCAGGAAATGCATATGGCAATCCACCAAAACCGGGGCGACGCCCCGCCTGCGCGCCTGCTCGACTTTCGGGAGTTGCGTGACGAGGGCTTTGAAGATCGCCAAGGAGTCACTCGCCAAGTTGCTGTCGCATAGCTCATTTCTCATCATGGGTAGCTGACAGCAGTCGACCATGCCGGATCATCGTGCTTTCGTCAGTAGAGATCCATGAGCCGGCAGGTGACGAATCCGACTTGCCCGTTAGCGATCGCGGATCATCGATGCGCTTCACGGGCATTATGTCGCCGGCGGTCGAGGTGATGAACACCTCGTCAGCCACATTGATCTCAGCACATCAGCAGCCGTGGCCGAGAGTCCTATCTCGGCACAAGACAGTTCGGCGCGTGATGCCAGGCAGCACCCCAAAAGCTGCGTCCTCAGGAAACCGTCCCTTACAACGAACACATTGAAGCTAGGCCCCTCCGCAATGTGTCCGTTCGCATCTAGTATCAGCGCTGTCTCCGCCCCCACGTCGTAAGCGTCAAAAAGGCGTTCACGAGATCGAGCCAATGATAGTTCTTGATTTGCGGGATCGATCGATTTGGGCGGGTGCGGACGGTTTCGCTGATTGCGACGTGCAAGCCTCCTTCCATCTGTTGCTTGTTGGCAACCGACCTAAAAGAGATAGAAAATGCCATGAAGCGATTCTCCGCGTGGCGGGGATCGCGGCTGAATGTCGGCGATGAACCGCGCGTGCAGATCATCTCCACGTATGCTGACTTGTGCCCAGACAAAGCGACACAGGCTGTGGGGATCGATTCGATTTTCTTGCCTTCATAGGGAAGTTTCATTCGAAGGCGTTCAACCCCCAAAGAAACTATCAAAATGCAGGTCCAACCTGAAGAACCTGCCATGCCGGACGTGCACAGTGTCGTAGGTTGCATCTGAATTTAGGAAGCCCCAATCCGAAACGGAGATCTTGGCCTCGGCCATCGGCAGGTATTGCCCGTCCATGAAAGTGACTGCGTGCGGATACCGACGTCTAACATTTCGGCGGGTTAGGCACCGTCTGCCGAGCGAAACTCAAAGGCGGCGCGGGGCTCTCACAGCGAACTCGTTGTTATGAACAGAGCCCGACTGAACGCTTGCACTTCACGTAACAACAAGCCCGTGTTGATCGTTCAAGCGATCACGGCGCTCCTTTCCCGAGTTGGCCCGCATATTCCAACTAGGGTTCCATGTCCGGTGTTCAACCACAGTCGCGCCGTGCGTCCGGCCCACACGCAAATTCGAGGATGTATCATGGGTTTTGAGGTCCGCCAAAGGATCGCCTTCTCGAACTGGTCTGCACCAAGGAACAGCCGCAGGCCACTCTTCGGAGGGTGCGATCTCACGGTTTGCGCCCGGACTGACGGCTTCAGCGCAACCGGCCTAAAGCTACACCGTGATCCGGGGCTCGAACTTGACACGATCCAGCGCAATCATGCTGTGGAATTTTCGGACATTGGGGTTGGTATAGAGCTTTGTCTTTATGAAGACGTCAAAAGCCTCGACGTCCTCGACGGCCACGATCAGCACAAAATCGGCGTTGCCCGTAACCATGTAGCACTGGGTAACCTCCTTGGCAGCGCGCATCGCACGTTTAAAATCGTCGACAAGGTCAAGACGCTCACGGTCTAGCTCTACCGTAAGGACAACGGTGAGCGATTTGCCAAGGGCATTCGGATCGACCAGCGAGATATCCGCAACGATCACGCCATCCGAACGCAGCTTGTTCACGCGACGCATGCATGAGGCCGCTGAGGAGCCGACAAGTTCGGCGAGTTCGGCAAAGGAGAGCCGATTGTTCTTTTGTAGGGCTGTAAGGAGCCTTCGATCCAGGTCGTCCATTGCGATGCCGGCCATGTCAGGAACCTTCACAATCGCACAAGTTAGCGCAACATTTTTTTGCAATTCGTGCCGCAAACTGAAACAAAAATAGCACAGGTCCTGCAAATTTGAAAACTAGGTTGTTCTGCCGGATCCAGATTAGGTAGGTCGGGCGTACATCCAACAGGCTGACAAACTTTCAAACCGGACCGCTTTGTGCGGTCAGCGCTTCAAAAACCGATGTATTTTGATGCAAACCTGCCTCCCCAATGCTCCATATTCCGTAATGACGCGAATCTCATCGAGACCAATTTGGGTGGCGTATGGCTGCGACATTTTCAGCGCTTTCTTCAACCGGCGTCCCATTCCCACGATCAGAGCGCGGGCGGCGGGAGCAGAAGGTCCGTGAGGGGATAGCGCGCGCGGACCTCGACGCATTGTTGGTCGCGCCCGCGGGCATTCCCGGTAGTTCACTGGCGCGGTTGGCGGCTAGCGGCGAGGGCCTTTCTGCCCCCTGCCCCAAGCGAAACCGGTTGCGCGGGCCTTGGGCGCGCAGCATCCTTGCCTCTTTCACGGAGTCGTTTCGATGAACCTCGCCCGCGTGCGAAAGGAGCCGCTGACCAACCTGCCCTTCTACGAGGAGCGGGTCGATCTCGCCGCAGCCTTCCGCTGGACGGCGCGGCTTAACATGCATGAGGCGGTGGCCCACCATTTCTCGTTGTCCGTCAACGACGATGGCTCGCAATTCCTGATGAACCCCAACCAGGTGCATTTCTCGCGCATCAAGGCGAGCGACCTGCTGCTGATCGACGCCAACGATATCGATACGCTCTCCGGTCCCAACGCCCCGGATCCGACCGCCTGGGGGCCTGCACGGCGCCAGCCATCGCAACGTGCCGCATGCGCGCTGCGCCATGCATGTGCATTCGGTCCACGCCACCGTGCTTGCCTCGCTGGCCGACTCGACGCTGCCGCCGATCGACCAGAACTCGGCCATGTTCTTCGGCCGCCATGTCGTGGACGCTCACTATGGCGGGCTGGCCTTCGAGGAGGAGGGCGAGCGCTGCTCGCAGCTTCTGACCGACCCCAAGGTCAAGGTGATGGTCATGGGCAATCACGGCGTGATGGTCATCGGCGACACTGTCGCCGATACCTTCAACCGCATGTTCTATTTCGAGCGCGCCGCCGAGACCTACGTCAAGGCGCTATGGACCGGCCGGCCGCTGCGCACGCTCTCCGACGAGATCGCCGAGAAGACGGCCAGCGAGATGGGTGACTATTCCGGCCAGGCTGGGCGTCATCTCAGCGAATTGAAGGCGATCCTCGACCAACAGGAGCCGGTCTACCGCAACTGAGTCTCGGCTGGCCGCTTTTCCCGACGAAGATCCTGGCGCCGGACGGAGCGTGGCTCAGAGCCCGGATACCATGGGCTGGGGCACTTCGCGCCGTTCCGTTAAATGGTCAACTATTGCTGGATCGAGGCGGAACGGCGCCGAGGGTCCGTTTTGCAAAAGATAGGCAACGCCACTTCTGGGAGAGAATTATGATAGATTTGCTCAGCG
>NZ_JAMYPB010000054.1:0-38888 GCF_040320135.1 Mesorhizobium sp. M0772
ACGATGTCGACAGTGCCCGAGCGCATCAGCTCGAGGAACTCGTCCCGGTAGCGGTCGACGCAGAACGAATCCGACAACGTCATCGACACTTCGCGGCCGGCGGCATGCGCCAGCTTCGCCGTCTGCCGGATCGCCTCCTTGGCGCGCGGCGGATCCCACAGATAGCCCTCGAAATAGGTCACCTTGGCGCCGGACGCCTTGTCGGCCTCGACATCTTCCGGCCCGAGCTCGATGCAGGCGCCGAGATAGGTGTTCATCGAGCGCTCGCCGTCGGGGGTGACGAAGATCATCGAGCGCGCCGTCGGCGGCTGTCCCTCGAGCGGCCTGGTGTCGAAGGCGACGCCCTGGGCATGAATGTCGTGGGCATAGATTTCGCCGAGCGGGTCGTTCGACACCTTGCCGAAGAAGGCGGCGCGGCCGCCGAAGCTGGCAATGCCCGCCGCCGTGTTGCCGGCGCTGCCGCCGGAGGCCTCGATCGCGGGGCCCATGCGGCTGTAGAGCAGCTCGGCGCGCTTGGTGTCGATGAGGTTCATCGCACCCTTGATGATGCCGTTGGTCTCGAGAAAAGCGTCGTCGCACTGGGCGATGATGTCGACAATGGCATTGCCGATGCAAAGCACGTCATAATCGGGCATCAATGTCTCCGCCAAAAACCCGAGCCGGCTTCTCGCCACCCTGCCAGGCGCGAGTCTGCCCGGTGGAAATGGGCTTTCCGCTTGCCAATCCGTTCGCCGGCGGCTTCACGGGGCGGCGAGTCCTGCCTCGCGACGCAATTCGTCCGCCCTGTCTGTCTTCTCCCAGGTGAAATCAGGCTCTTCACGTCCGAAATGGCCATACGTCGCTGTATTGCGGTATATAGGGCGTAAGAGATCAAGCATCTTGATAATGCCTTTCGGTCTGAGATCGAACAACTCAAGAATGAGGCGCTCGATCCTGCTTTCCTCAACCCTAGCTGTCCCGAACGTGTTGACCATGACGGAAACCGGACTGGCCACGCCGATTGCGTAAGCAAGCTGCACCTCGCACACGTCTGCGAGTCCGCTAGCGACGATGTTCTTTGCGACATAGCGGGCCGCATAGGCAGCTGAGCGGTCAACCTTAGACGGGTCCTTGCCCGAGAAGGCGCCGCCGCCATGACGACCCATCCCGCCATAGGAGTCGACGATGATCTTGCGTCCAGTGAGACCGCAGTCGCCGCGCGGCCCGCCGACTACGAACCGCCCCGTCGGGTTGACCAGAATTCTGATGCCTTCCGTCTCCAGGTGGGTCGGCAGGACAGGCTTTATGATTTCCTCAATGACGCCCTCGCGGACAGTCTCTTGCGAGACCTCCTCGTCATGTTGTGTCGACACGACGATGGTATCCAGGGCGACTGGGCGCAACCCCTCATAGCGCACTGAGACTTGGGATTTCATGTCAGGACGCAACCAGCCAAGCTGTTCTGCCTTCCGGACATACGCCTGCCGTTTCGTCAAGCGATGAGCGAGCTGGATCGGCAAAGGCATCAGGGTATCGGTTTCTCGGCATGCGTAGCCGAACATGAGGCCCTGATCTCCCGCTCCCTGCTGGAGGTCTTGCCCTCTTCCCTCGTCAACGCCTTGGCTGATGTCGGGCGACTGCTCGGTGAGGGCATGAACGACGGAGCAACGCCGGCCGTCAAAGCCGACGGCCTCGTCGTCGTACCCAATGTCGAGAATCGTATCACGCGCAACTTGGCTATAATCCACCTGGGCATCGCTGGTAATCTCGCCAGCCAGAACGACTATCCCTGATTTTACCAACGCTTCACAGGCGACGCGCGCCTTGGGATCTGTGCGGAGGATGGCATCGAGGATGGCATCCGAGATGTTGTCAGCCAGCTTATCCGGGTGCCCCGCGCCAACCGATTCGGAAGAGAACACGAACTGCCTAGCCATGAATACCTCGCTTCGGATGTTGGATGTGGTATGGGCATTTTGCTTGGCCCACCTTACTTGTCGGAGATGCCCGGGACCTCGAACGCAGCGCACAAGTCGGCAACGTCTCTTCGCACGCAGGCATGGAGATCTTCGTCGTCTGGCCGCTGGAGGACGGAGTCAATGAAGCCAGCAATTTGCTCCATTTCCACATCGCGCATGCCCATTGACGTCACTGCTGGCGCCCCCAGGCGAATTCCGCTTGTGACCGCCGGATCCCGCGGGTCGCCAGGAACCATGTTAAAGTTTGTGATGATTCCTGCCTTTGCTAGTCGCTCGGCATAGGCCTTGCCCGATAGTGGCCGATTGCGAAGATCAAGGATCAGCATGTGATTGTCCGTCCCCCCGGTAACCAGGTCATAACCTCGCTCAAGCAGTGCAACTGCCAGAGCCTTGGCATTCTTAACCGTCTGTTGGCCGTAGCTTCGGAAGGACGGGTTCGCGGCTTCGTGCAAGGCAACCGCTAGCGCAGCGATGGCATTCATGTGAGGCCCGCCTTGCAGGTGAGGGAAGACCGCCCGGTCTATTCGTCTGGCGAGATTGTATTTGCTCTTTGTATGATACAGGGCCTGATAGCGATCTTCGTTCCTTGACAAAATGAAGCCACCGCGGGGACCGCGGATCGACTTATGGGACGTGCTGCTGACCACGTCGCAATGGCCCACGGGATTCGGGTGCGCTCCCGCGGCAATCAGGCCGCTGATGTGCGCAATGTCGGCTACGAGATAGGAGTTCGCTTCCAGGGCGATTTCTGCCATTGCCGCGTAGTTAAAGACACGCGGGTAAGCAGTTCCGCCGACCCAGATGAGCCGCGGCCTTTCCCGCTTGGCTGTCTCGCGCAAGCGGTCATAGTCAATCTGCTGTGTCGTTTCATCCAACCCATACGGGACGCGTTGATAGTCAGTACCGGAAAAATTGATGGCCCAACCATGAGTCAGATGGCCCCCTTCCGGAAGGGGCAAGCCCATGACTTTGTCACCGGGGCTCAAAAGCGCACGATAGACAGCCTGGTTGGCCGGCGAGCCGGAATAAGGCTGGACGTTGGCATGCTCGCTGCCAAATAATGCTTTCAGGCGCTCAGTGGCCAGATTTTCAAGCTCATCAACGATCTCGTTTCCAGCGTAGTAGCGTGCACCGGGGTACCCCTCGGCGTACTTGTTTGTGAAAATTGAGCCGTTCGCTTCCAGCACGGCCGAGGACGCAAAGTTCTCTGAGGCGATGAGCTTGAGGGTCGTCCGCTCCTGCTGCTCCTGTCTCAGAAGCAGCTCGTGAACGCGGCAATCAACCGCGGCCAAGGAAGACCGCCCATAGGTGTCGGGCTGTGCGATCGCGTCGTCGGCGGAGTTGTCCATGGTAGCTTCGCACTCCAATTGGATTGACCTACTTCACTATCAGGCATGCGGTACCCTTCGGCCGCGTGTTTCGTCCGCTTCAAGCCTTTGCAGGTCCTGTTTATGATAGCCGTCGCGATGGGGCAGGAGATCGACCAATAATCGAACCAGCCCGCCGTCGTTGGATTCTGCTTTGAGATGGTACGAGCGCCACGGAGGCTGTTCGTTGCAGCAAAGCAAGTCGGCTCTGGCGAGTAGCCGGACGTGTCGCGCAACCCGCTCTCGACACACGCCCAGAATCTCCGCTAGCTCGCAGACAGTTAGGTCCGCATGCGCACAAAGGCCCAGGATTCGAAGGCGATCAGAATGGGCTGCCATGCGCAGGCGACTGACCAGTGCCATCATGGGTCAGGCCCAAGTTCTACCGAATTTCTCATTTCCCGTTCTCCACAGAAGTTGCAGCTTTCGAAGGTTGTCCAACGACCAGACAAATCTTGGTGGCCGTGACCGACCGCCGAAATCGCTGTGTCGAACAAACTAATGGGCGCTCTTCTTGCCATTGCCTTTAGCCGAAATTTGCAAGCAGTTCGGCGAGTCGGAGGACAAGCGGCGCCACGGTTTGACCACTGATCTCAGACGTTGCAATAAGCCTACCATTCACAGCGAGCCGGAGTTGCTAAGAGTCTATGAATTTCCTTGAAGGATCTGTTGCAACGGTTGTCGATCTGGCCTGCTCCCGGTTTGCAGCGATCAATCTCGAGCAGACTGACCGTGATACAAAGATGAAGGAAGGTTCCCTTTCAATCCGATCTTCTTCCCGACCAAGAACCGTCCCGGTCTAAGTGAACTGACCCCCGAAAGTTGGACACAACCTTCGGGGGTTTTGCATGTCCAGACACGGCGAGAGTTTCAAGCGCTCGGTTGTCGATAGCTATTTAGGCGGGGATGAGAGCTACGCGAGTGCGGCGTCGATGCATGGCGTTGATGCGGCCACTGTTCGCAAGTGGGTTGCGTTGTACCAGGCGCATGGCGATGCCGGGCCCTGCGACGATGCTTGAAAGCCTACTCCTGGGGTGGCCGGAACATCCCCGCCTCGAAGCCCTGTTGCGCGATGCGCGATCGTCGATCTCCGCTCCCCTGCGGCTGGTCGGCATTGCCGGCCTTGCAGCGCGCGGCGAAACACCAGCGGAAACGCGCGACGAAGTGCTGGAGCTGTGCGGCTTCTGGTCGGGCCTCGACTACGCTGACCGGCCGCTAGCACTGCACTTGCTGATCAAATATTGGAAGGATGACGAAACGCTCATCACTGGCGCCGTGGACATGCTGGAGCAGCGCCAGTACCCGTCTGTGTGGGAGTTTACCGACGCCAAAGCCTACCTGCTGCATTGCTCGACCGACCAGCACAAGGTCAGGCAGTGGCTTCAGCGGGAGTTGGAAAAACCGCGCTCGATCAACATAATCGGACTGGACAATGTCTGGACCCGGGTCGGCCTCTTCGCCAAAGACGACCCGCGCCTCCTCGAGCCAGCGATCGCGTCATGGAACCAGCCTGAGCTACGCATGATGCATCTCCGCGAGATCGTCGGATTCGTGCAGTCGGTCCGGGACAGTCGGATTCGCGACATCTTGATTGACGTCGTGCGCGGCAAGGAGGATTTCCAGAAGCACTGGGCGGCAAAGGCGCTGGTCACCGCCTGGGGGAGGGACGACCCGGCCGTGGCGGGCCTGTTTGATGAGATCTTGAGTTGGCCGGCCGAACGGCTGATCAACCTCGCCGCCGTCTTACCGGACATAGATCCAGACCGCCGGGCCTGTCGGCAGCGCCTGCTCGACCTTAGCCGGGATCCACTGGTCAGACGCGACCTGCTCGCCGTCGGCCTCGAGGCCTGTGGTTGCGATGGAAGTGACGACGCGGCGGTTCAGGCGTTGCTCCAGCCCAGCCAGCGCAGCGTTTATTCGCCGATGGCAGTGCTGGGGCGGAGTTTCAACACCCACTCGGATGTCCGGGCGTTGGCCGGCACGTCCTTGAAGGCACCAGAGCAGCCCTGGGTGGTGCTCGCAACCGGCTTCGGTGACGAGCCTGAGGTACGCGAGGCGCTACTTCGAGCGGCTGCTCCACTCCCGCTCGAGCTGCGGACAGTGATCGCCGAAACCGCAGTCGCAGGCGGCGTTGGAACGTCGTTGGGCTCGACACTCCAGCACTATGAGCTTGAAAGTGACCCCGAGCTGATGGTGCGCCTGTCCATCGCATACCATCGCGCGTTGGTGGCGGGGGGTCGTCAGGCCGATGCCATTCCGAAACTAGAGGCCGAATTGCTGACCTATGGTTCCGACTTGGAACCACTTCGCGCCGCCGCGTTGGCGGGCGCCACGATCATTGGCGAGCTAACCCGCGTTGCGGGCCTGGAAGAGCAGGGTCGATTGGCCAATATTGTCTTCACAACGGCACTGCATCCGCTCCCCAGCATGGTGCGCCTCGTGAGCGAGCAATGGCAGTCCTTCCGAGCCGCTTTCGGCGACACGCTCGAAGAGCGGCTTAAGACCTTCAGCGAAAACGGCGTAAAGCACACCCTGGCTTACGGAGCCGCCTTGTCTGAGGCCGCATCCTCTGAGTTCCTGGCATCGGCAGAGGCCGGCACGATGGCTAGGAATCCGACTGCGCTCCGCACTCTTGCGATGCTGAGGCCAGCCAGCCCCTTGCTGCTCACCCGGTGCCTTGAAGCGCTGGACCTGGAACATGGCCGCAACGATTACATGACGGTCAAAGCAGAGATCGCGCTCATCCTCGCCGAGCAGTTCGGCGGCGACGCGGCGGTCCGCGACCAACTGGTGGAGCGGATGCGGCACAGCCACAGCAGCGCCTCCGTCCTGGCTCTTGCGCTCCATTCGCCGGGCGACCCCGCGCTTGCCGCGTTGCCTGAGATCCGTGTGCCCCAGCGGGAGCTCGGGCAATGGGCGACCATCGTCCATATCGCAGCGTCCTTTGCCAGCGCGACGGAATTTGCGCAACTCGTCGAGACGTTGGTGACGCGCTCCCGCCGGATTCAGTTTGATGCCCAGAAGATCAGCAATCTCGGAATCGAGCGCCGACTGCGTCGCGACCCGGAGGTTGCAGAGCTGTTGGGGCGAATGGTTGACCCAAAAGCCCATCCCAGCATCCTGGCCAGTATCCCCCGCTATCTTGCCGCGACTGGCACCCTTGGCGAGAAAGAGCGGGCGAAGGTCCTCGACGCGCTGGGGATGTTCGCTCGCGACCAGATCGTGCCCCTGGCAGGTTACGACGCCGTCGCCGACCGTGTCCGCTCAGTCAGGCTTTCGATGCTCGATGCGCTTCATTCTGGAGCCGAGATCTGACTGGCTAGAGTCGCTCACGTTCGCCTTTAGTCACCTATAGAGCCGGCCGGCATGACCGACACAAGGTGCACTGCGGCCCGGCAGCAACTGGGCCGGAAGCAGACCGCGTCATGGTTCCTTTGTTCCCTCGCGCCGCAAGGCAATAGAATAGCCCGATGACGCAACGATCTTCATGGAAAGCGTGCCGACCAGCTCAGGCTGTCCCAAAACGGCAGCAGCTGGCAGAAAGCAATGTGTCCCCATCCGACCCGCCTACCAGGCGGGTTTCTATTACAGGATGGTCTGGACCATCACGACGGCGACTCGATGCGTCGCCTCGCCTCATCTGTGAGAAACACATATCGAAGGCGTGGACGACGCAAACCCTGAAATTCCGTTGCGTAAACCCCTCGAGGGCCTTGCTTGAGGTCGCGGTCAAATGTTCAATCCTTTGTGTTTGAGGAGTGTCGCCAGCTCAACAATGAACATGGTCGACACCTCTGTACGCGGAAAGGATTCACTCGCGATGGAGCAGATAAACCTATTATGCCGCGATGCAGTTCGACCATAGCGGGCCGGACATTCCTATTTCCCTGCTGCGTGCGCAGCGAGCAGGAAACTTGCTATTTATCGTCGGCGCCGGGGTTTCAAAGGCTGCCGGGCTTCCACTTTTTGGCGAGCTCGCCGATCTCGTCTATGCCCGCCTCGGGCAAGCGATTCCTGGCGCTCCGGGCAGTCTTGCTAGCCGGGCGGAGTTGGAGGCACGCCGGGACGGGCAATACGATCGGCTGATCGGGCTTCTAGAACAACGTTTGGTGTATCGCGGCGCCGATTGGCGACAGCCGCACAACAGGGTTCGAGAAGCCGTCGCAATCTTAGTTCAGCCGGGTCCGAGAGCTCGCGTCGCCGCACATACCGACTTGCTCGATCTCTCCCGCGCAACCGATGGTCGACCGCGGATCATTACCACAAATTTCGACACGCTCTTCGAACGAGCATGGCGGCGACGCACCGGCCAGCATCTGACCAGCACTGCGGGACAGGGTATGCCGACAGTTGGCTCACACGACTTCACGGGCGTGCTCCATCTCCACGGCCGGCTGGGCGACCGTCGCTATGGTCTTAGCGAAACCGATCTCGTGTTGACCTCGGCAAACTTCGGCGAAGCCTACATGCGCAGCGGCTGGGCCTCGCGCTTCGTGTACGATCTCCTGCGACGATACACGCTCGTGCTTGTGGGCTACTCCGCAGACGACCCGCCGATGCGCTATATGCTTGAGGCGACTGAGGAAGGGCGTCTCAACTTCCCGGACCTGAAGCCAGCGTTTGCGCTCGTGGGCGACACGGCCAACGATGCGGGGAGCTTGCGCGAGACATGGCGCGGAAAGGGGGTTCAGCCTCTGGTCTATCACGCGCCCAATCATGACCATGGTGCCTTGTATCGTACGCTGGACGCTTGGGCGCAGCTGGCCCGCGAACCCCTGGAGTGGTCTGCGAGGCAGCTTGCACGTATCGCCGCTGCCAGCCGGAAGGACGCGACGGCGGAGGATAGGGCGACCTTCGCCTATCTAACCAAGGAAGTTTCCAGCGTGACGGTTGCCGCGGTGCACAGTAGTGATCCCGCGTGGATCGAGGAAATCTTGCCGCCCGATGCCGATGAAGGTTGGACGTTCATTGCTTGGTTCCGAGACCGACTGCAATCGGCGGCTGCAGCGCGTTACGCAGCTGCCACCGGCGAGGCCATCAAGCCACGGATCGCCCGCGCGGTCGACATTTTGCTACGCTCCCAACAGCATCCCTTGCCCGAACCCTATCAGCGTTTCTGGCTGCTTTACGTCCAAGCCAATCTGCGAATTGCCCCCAGTCCATACGGCAGGATGCGTGAGGGCACGGCGGTCACCACTAATCGCATTCAAGAGCTTGCGGGCCTGATCGAACCTCGGTTGCGGGTCGAGCGTAAGTTTCGTTGGCCCGAGACGGATGAACCCGAAGCCGAGCCCACCAATGTTCACGACATGGCCCAGTTCAGCTTTCGGGCTAGCGACCGCGATTGGCGTCGCCACCTCGATCGCTGGCCCACAGACGTTCGTGCCGAAGAACGCTTGCTCCTAGCGCTCGATCGCAGCCTGTGTGAAGCCATAGAGATCGGGAGCGACGTCGGGCTGGTTCAGGCGGATGGCGACCTGATGTCTTTCGACCTTGCACTGGTTCATGCGCCCGAGGCCGACGAAGGGCTCGTCGACCCAAATGATCGACACAAGAGTAGTTGGCGGCTTAACGAGCCTGACGCCCATAACGACCACTTCGCACCGCTCGTTCGCATGATGACTGGTCTATGGCGACGGCTGGCTGGCCGCGACGCACGACGCGCGAGCCGGATTGCGACGGTCTGGATCGAACGCGACCCACTGATCTTCAAGCGGCTCGCAGCTTGGGCTGCGACCGAAGGCGACAACGCTTCGGCAACCCTAGTTGAACGCTATCTGCTCGACACGAACCGAACGCGATATTGGCAGTCCGACAATAGCCCGGAGCTCGTGCGCTTCTATTGCAAACGCTGGAATCACCTCGCGCCTGAGACACGACATGCGATCGAGCGTGCGATTTTGGCCGGCATGCTCCCCGAAGTCATCCATCGCATCGCGACGCGAGGAAACCGAGATCATGCGCGGGCGCTCTACACCACGCGCGAGCTCGTTCGTATCAGGACAGCGGGCGGCCGACTGTCTCGCGAGGCGAGCCGGCGGCTGAATGGCTACTATCGTGCCTTTCCCGACTTACCCCGCCAAATGCCGATCTACGCCCACCTATATAATCCGAGTTGGTCAGGATCGGGCTATTCGGCCGACATTCGAGTACTCGATGAAGTCAGCGATTCCCAACTGCTCGAGAGCGCTGAAGCTTTCGAGACCAACAATCGCATTGAACAAGCCGACTTGTGGAGCGTATTCGCCCGAAACGAGCCCGTCCGAGCCTTTGCGGCGCTACGGGATGCGCAGGCTAAAGGGCAGTTTCCGTCGCATCGCTGGCAGCCCTTCCTGAGCCTCTACGCTTCCCCCGAGGCCGAGCATGCGCCAGAGACATGCCCGCCCTTAAACAATGTCTTGCAAGTCCTCGCGCAACTGCCGGGCGACGCCCTTGCTCCCGTCACACACCAACTTGCCCGTATCGTCGAGCGCCACGCCTATGCGATTGACAATCCCCTCTTCCCACAGATCCTTGCGCTATGGGACCAGTTGGCACCCGTCGCCGCTCACGAACAGGACGAGCGCGACTCCCCCCTATCCGAGTTGGTGTTCTCACATCCGCTAGGTATCATCGCCGACAGCCTCGTCAGCATGCTCGACAAGATGCAACTCGCACCTGGCAGCGGCATTGCCCTGCCGCTTGCGGGGCGTTTCGACATGTTGGCAAAGCTAGCGGGGCGGGCTGGACTGATCGCACGCGGTGCCCTCTTGCAGCAACTGGCGTTCCTTCACACGATTGCACCAGCTTGGGTGGACGCCAACCTGCTACCAGGCCTACTTGAGCAGAACGACGATGCGATCGATCTGATGAGCGTCGTCGCGCGCTCGGTCGCGCCGCGATATGCCGAGTTGTTTAATCTCCTGAAGCCGGCGATCTTCCACGCGCTCGAGCATGAGCGCACCGACGAAGCGATCCAAGAGCATCTCTCTGGCGCGTTGATCGGCGCTGCCTTCGCGATCATCGAAGGACAAGGCGGCTTCAATTTGACCGGGTTGGAGTGCCGGCAGACGCTGACCCGCATGCCCAATAACGTGCTCTCTCGCATAGCGTGGGAGCTTGGCTCACTGCTCCGCGACAAGAAAGACGCGGATGCGAAAGCGGCCTTTTGGGACGCGTCCATTGTGCCCTTCTTGCGCGATTATTGGCCGAACGACGTATCAGCCCGGACATCCGAGGTATCGGAAAACCTTGCGCACCTGCCCGCGCTGGCCGGTGAGGCCTTCGAACGCGCGGTTCCCACAATTCTTGACCTGGTCTGCCCGATCCAGCGATACGACTTGCGCTATGGGTTTGGGCTTGAGGATGAGGAGGATCTCCTGGCGCAGCAGCCGCGCGCCTCACTGCTGCTGATCAGTTCCATTCTTGATCGTTCTGCGCCGCCGCCTCGCGATATCGACGAGGTCATCGAACGGTTGCTCGCAGCCGATCCCGACATTGCATCGGAGCCTGCATTTTGGCGCCTGCGGCAGATGCGGCGAGCTGACTGAAGCAAGTTCTACACAGCGAACATTTCAACGCATGGCAGGCCGCTAGCAAAATTGCCGCTGTGGCGACAGAATTCCTTTTGGAGGCGAACCGAGAACAGGAATAGGCTCGGTGTTCGTCAGGCGGCATTGCCGAGCATCCCGGCTCTTCAACGGGGCAAACCGGAGGCGAGGTGGACGACCACGAAAATGCGAGAATATCTTTCGGCACCGATCGTGCACAGCTTGTCTATGGGCTGAGGCCGGACCGCACGTTGGCGCATATCAGCGAGGTTCAGCGCGGCATTGCTTGCGGATGCAATTGCCCTGCCTGCGGCGGTCGGTTGGTGGCTCGCAAGGGTGATGAGAACGTGCCGCACTTCGGGCACGACGGTGGCGACGCGTGCGGGGGCGGTCCTGAAACCGTTCTACATCTCCTTGCCAAGGAGGTGTTTCGAGCAGACCCGTCGCTACTCCTGCCGAAACGCCTTGGGCTCAATAAGGGCAGCGTCGTGACGAAGCCGGGTCAGCAGGTCACGACGCAATTCCTTCGAATCGAGTTCACTGACCCGAAGACGGTTATCCCGGACCTCTATGTTCGGGCGCTAGGGTATGACCTCTTTGTTGAAGTCGCGGTCACCCATGCGAGCGACGAAACAAAGATTCAACGCCTTCGGGAACACGGCGTCATGGCTGTCGAGATCGACCTGTCAAAGTTGCCCCGAGACTCGACACGTGAACAGATCGCGGATGCGGTGCTTCGATCCGCGCCACGGTGTTGGCTCTATCATCCCGATATCGACAAAGCGTTGGCGAAGACCCGCGCCGACGAAGAGATATGGCAGGCTGCACAGGAAAAGCGGTTCGCCGACTATCAGGCCAGGCATGAGAAGCGGGCAAATGAATTGGCGCGCGCCTATGTCGATGGGCTGAAACAACTGGCCGGAAAGAAGATTGCTGTTCCGCGTGATGCAGAACTCAAAGCAATCGGACTCGCCGAACATGTTGGTATCGAGGTCGCCGGCTATGCGTGTTTCACTGTCCCGCCTGCGGTATGGCAGGCGACAATCTTAGCGGAAGTCTTTCACGACCACTGCCTTGGTAGCGCAGCTACCAAGGCAGTGCCGATCGCCAAGCATTTGGAAAAGAGCGCGCTGATACGCCCGCAATTTCAGCGTGTTACTACCGAAGTAGCGTACGGTGTCGCTGTCGCCGAACCTCGCTTCGCGCCCGCTTGGAAGGCGATCGACAACTATTTGCAAAACCTGCTCGGAAAGGGCGTTCTGGTTCAGCAAGGCTACGGAGTGACGCTGGAGAGGTCCCTTGCGGACAAGTGGACCGCGCGCACGCTGGCAGAGACACAGAGAACCGCTGTCGTGCATGCCGCAGTGCAAGCAGTCGATTGGATCTTAGCCGAGCTTCCGGCCGAAGAGCGAGGGGACATGACGGGCGAGTCGTGGCTGAATTCTATCCACAGAGAGACGAACATGACATATCGGGCCGCGATCGAGTCTGATGTCGAAGCGCCGAAGATCGCCGCCGAAATAGAAGCCGTTGTCGCGATGTTCGGAAAGAGCGGCGCGATCCCACATGCTGCGTTGGGTTTGCCTATTCGAGGCGCAATCGAGCGCTGCAAGGCTCAGAGATCAAAGCAGGCCGAAGGGCTACGGCAGAAACAGATTCAGGAAGCCAACCGACTTAGGCAATCGCGTCGGGACCGGCTATGCGTTGACGCTGAAACGGAACTGAGCGGCCCCAATCTTGGGGCCTTTCTGAACGCGAAACGCGACGATCTGAGCGGCATGTCGCCGTTGGAAGCGGCGGAGGATAGCGAGTCGGGATTGACCAAGGCTCGAGGCGCGCTCTCCGCCGATGTCAAGCGCAAGCGATATCAGGAGAAAATCACTGCCGATACCAAGCAGTCTTTGTCAGCGAAGCATGTCGATGCTTTCCTTAACGGCCGGGATGACGACTTAGAGCGGACAACGCCACTCTTGTACGTCCGAGATGACGCCACCTACCGGAAGGCGCTCGGGAAGCTAGCTGAATGGCAGAGGGGGTTCGGCGGACCGTTTTGATCATAGGATCACCACCGTAAAAAATCATGGCTGGCAGGAGTCTCGGTCACTTTTCTGCGCTCATTTCACCTGGGGCCAGTGACCTGCGTTAGGATTGAGCCGTCCGTCCGCGTAGACTGCCGTAAAGCGTCGTAAATCAGCGTCAGCGGCGTGACCTTTCTCAGGCCGTTTCTAAGGCACGCCGCATTGATTTCAGTGCAGAGTCTCGTGGCAGCAGGAGAGCGCTACATCGCAAGACCCACTATTGAGCAGGCGCTGTTTTGTTGTCGTTTACAGGGAATCGCGATCGAGGGTCACGGCGCTCGTCGAGGCTGACACCAAGCCAGCTCACTCATAGTAAGATCACCTAGGCGTCGCTCGCGCGCCTGTCGAACAGCCGATTTATCGAGGATGAGGTGCACGCGGAATCCAAATTGTTTAGAGCCCTAGTTCTGACCTATAGCAATAGCCCAATACCATTGGACCAAGTATTAGAACAAAGTAAAGCCAATATTCTGCGACGATCAGAGCCACGTAGCGAATAAACATTAAGGCGAGCGAAAATCTTCCAATTTGCATATCTTTATGAAACATCAATTCAAATCTAATGTAGTCAACATCTTTGTGATTTAGTTGATGTGTCTTCAGAATTTCACTGTAATTTGCGCTAAACTCAGGTCTACGGCTGTTTGCCTCCTCCAAAGTCAGCGCCTGAAATTGGTTGTATATGTCAGAAATCTCCAGCGCACACTTCTGCATCCTGTCTGCTTCGCCGCTGTAATTTTTGGCGCTCTCTAGCAAAGTGATGATAATTAGGAAAATGGATATAATTAGGGACACAACCGACAGAAACTTCGGTCCGCCCGGCGGGAGGCTTGCCTCATAGAGCAGAGGTATGAGCGCCACGATTACCAGGTAAAAGGCGAGGAAAGACGTTGCTGTGGTGGACAACGACTGTTTCGCTTTGAGTCGTGTGTGGGCGTTAAAGCGGGCACTTTTTGTTTTCCACATCTTTCCTAGTAGCGGGTCGGTGGTTCTGCCGGGATGTGGTTGCATGATCTTCTAAACTCGCGAATTAATGGATTGATCTAGATAGTGGATAATCATGGCCCGACGCAATCAGAGAATTCGACTGGAAGATACCTTCTCGCTTTCGGAAGATTATCTCCAACGTCCTCAAGTCGAAGAGCTGCGCCCTGGATTGATCACGGCCGTCGTCAAGGAGACAGGCGAAGATCGAACACTTAAGATCTGGTGGAAAGCTGGAGATCAGGCAGACGGGGAATTTAGGGAGCTCTGGAACCATGAAAGGCTTCAGGTTGATCGGGTAATGAACTATCCTGACGCCGATGAAGTCATGGTCGAAGTCATCGAGATGATTGAGACCGCAGATTCATTTTGCGTGGTATATGAGGCTGCAGCCACGCCGTTGGCGGCACGTCTGCGCACCCTAAGCTCTCGCCACTGGCTGAAGGGGCTGGACATCGTTTCCAATCGAGCAATCCTTTGGAACAACCTTTCCCGCTTAGCAAAGGCCATAGGGCTATTGCATGCCCGGGGACTGGTTCACGGTAGGCTTGACCGGCATGCAGTGTTCACGAACGGCAGCAATTCTGCGGACTTCAAACTTGGAGGCTTCGAGTGGTGCGTTGGCATGGGGGAGGCCAACGCCCTTGATCCTATGTTGGCGAAAGCGCGCGCGCGGATCGACCGGTTGATTTATTCCTATGGTGACGATTGGAAAGCTCTAGGCGCGCTCTTTGCTGATATATTGGGTGTGGACGTGACTCGGCTTCGGTCGGATGACCCTTTTCAACGGGGCCGACCCGTAATTGATCTGAGCGAAGGCGAGATCGATTTTCTGCGTCGACTAACCGATCCCCATAGAGAAGACGCCGCTGATGCACGTTGGGTCATGCGTTCGGTCGACACGCTACTACGCGAGCTCGTCCGGTTTGGGACCACGAAAGCGGCCCGCTTCATTCTACTTGCCCGTCCTAACCGGAAAATGGCGGAAGCTATCGATCAGGCTACTGATGGCGGCATACCCATCGATGACTTGGATGGTCAAATAGCATACATAGAGGGCGATATTGCGAGCGGTGCCAAGATCGTCGTTTCCAACCAGAACGATTTGGAGACGCTCGATACTTTGACAATCATTACCGAGGCACTCTCGTACCGCGTTCGACAGTTCGCGGACGAAGGTCCACCCACCTGGCAAATCGCAACTGTGGTTTCGATCGTTCCGAGGGATCGAGCGCGACTGCCGGGCGATCGAGAGGTTCATCGCCTTAGCCACGAAGTCCTAGTTGCCCGCAACAAGCACGACGCGCTAGCATTGCTCGGCCGCTTGAGAAGTATGGCAATCGATTGGACGATTCCAATCGTCCCTCCAAAAGTCGACGATATTAATCGCGAGAGTGTGCCTATGCAGCGAGCGGTACTGCTTCTTCAAGTCGTCGAGGCGTTAGTCAAATCGTTGGACATCCTGCCTGTCAGCGTCGCGTCAGCGAAGACGGATGGAGGGAGAAATGTTGTTCGCCTTGCCCCTCGCTTGGGTACAGCTCGCGACAATCTCGCGGCCGAAATTGAAGAGCGGAACACCGCCGAGGTTATGGATCGGATATTCGAAAAGGAAGATCTTGGAACTGACGTCGACTGGAGGCTCAGTGTATCAGGAACATTATCCTCAAAGAATGCAACTGAGATAAGGGCGCGTTTTCTCGGAGTAGTGGAAGGCGCCAACGGATCTCCGCTCTACGAGTTTGAAGTTCTGGATCTCATCCGTGACGAAAAGAACCTGTTTCTCAAGCGCAGCGGAGAAGCGGGGACGGAAGCTTTGATCCGGCGCCGTTTGCGAACAACCAAAGCGCTTGGCGAGCAGCGAGATTTGGCATCGCTGTTTGTCGACTTGAGAAGGCGGATAAGAAGCTCACAGGACGTCTTGGTAGAGGATAGTGAATATCGCGACCTAGATGGCCCAAAGCGGGAAGCATTGGAACAGATCTGGAAAACATTGCCTAACCATCTAGTCGTCGGACCCCCAGGAGTCGGGAAAACGCGACTAAGCGCCGAGGTAGTCAGGCGACGCCTTGAAGGCGACCCAGCCGCCCGAATTCTCCTGAGTGCTCAAAGCCATCAAGCACTTGATCACCTACTCTCAACGGTCCGAAAGAAGGTTGTCGCGGCGCTGCCGGAAACGATCATAATTCGGTCTAGGGGAGGAGACGATTCAGTCTCGACGGATGAAGATCTTCGAAAGACCGCGGCTAGCTATCTCGATCGGGTTCTGAGTTCAGCTTTGATAAATGATGCTCCGGGCCCCTTGCAACTCGGGATATCGTCGCTCAAAGAGGCTGTGTTGCACGCCACATTTGATGATGAAGGTAAGGTCACCCGACCGCTTAACCGCCGTGAAGAAGTTGGCTTACGTGCATTAGACGCATTAGTTTTAGAATCGGCAAACGTTGTTTTTTCAACAAGTAATTCTTTCGACGTTGAGCGCCTATGTGAAGATGGTGCTCAGTTTGACTGGGTGCTAATAGAAGAAGCAGCTAAAGCGACAGGCCCTGAATTGATAGCCCCATTATCGCTGTCAGGGCGCCGACTGCTGATAGGAGATCATCATCAGCTCCCTCCCTTCGATTCGGAGCGGTTGACTTCAATTCTCTCAAATAACACCGCAGTCCGTAATGCACTACAGCAAGTCGAGCATGTACTTGGAGCCACGTTCTTTGAAAGCGGTTTGGACGAGCTTAGATCTGCCGTCCGAGACGAAGCGGTGTTAGAAACGACGACACAACTCGCACTTCGTATGCTCGAACCCTTTCGGTCCCTCGTTGAGGAGGAGGAGCGTAAGCGCGCCGTGGCTGGAGGGCAGAGACGCACGGTATCAAGCGAATTGTGGTGCCAACATAGAATGGATCCGGCGATCGCCGAGTTGGTCTCACGTTGCTTTTACAAAAACCGGCTTTACACAGGTGATGACAGGATTGAGAGCGCCAAGGTACCATTGCCTTTTACGTTCGATAGCAAAATTCCAAGCTCGCCTATCGTCTTCATCGACATGCCATTTGCCAGCCGATCCGGTCGAGCTGAGCCGGTTGAGAGGGGGCGGCCACGATGGCATAATCCATCTGAGCGCAGGATTGTATTAGAGATACTTCGTCGTCTGAAGGTCGCAGATCTGAAACCCGACCCTGCCGACCTGAATACTCTGGCTGTGTTATCCCCCTATAGGGCTCAGGTTGAGCGTATGGCGAGGGACCTGGACGTGTTGCGAAATAGCGGTGCGAGTTCCATCGCGCAGTTCTCAGGTTTCACCCACGATAGCCGCATGCATGGAACGGTCGATTCTTCTCAGGGCAGCGAGGCAGACTTGGTGATCGTTTCTTTAGTACGAAACAATCACCGCAATGGCGTCGCCTCGCTCGGCTTTCTAAGAGATCCGCGACGGATGAACGTGCTTCTAAGCCGGGCAAAAATGCAGCTAATCGTCGTCGGGTCTTTGGAGTTCTTGAAAGAAAGC
This sequence comes from Mesorhizobium sp. M0772, assembly GCF_040320135.1. NCBI lineage: Bacteria > Pseudomonadati > Pseudomonadota > Alphaproteobacteria > Hyphomicrobiales > Phyllobacteriaceae > Mesorhizobium > Mesorhizobium sp. M0772. The sequence goes on from NZ_JAMYPB010000054.1 coordinate 17,419, forward strand.
ACGCGGCACGCCTCCGCCGTCGAACAGGATGACCTCGCGTTCATACGTTTGTTCCTCGACACGCTAGAGCACCTTACTACACAAAAAGCATACCGAGGTGGACCTGCGGCGGTTGTCACTAGCGCGGCTGATGCTCTTGAAGGAGTGACATTTTGATCACGAGCAAAAGCCGTCCACTGGCGATTGCCGCAATCCCCATTCTTCGTGTTTCGGCCCGGGTTGTTCTTGAGAAGGGACGGGGCTGGAGCGCCATTGATGAACTTGTCCTATGGGCATTTTCAATTAAGGCACGATCAGCAACACAGATGGCGAGTGAGTTGAACCTCCCGAGGCGCGTTATCCTGGAAATCGTCTACAGGATGATGCGCTTCCGGCTGATCGAAGCGGTGTTGCTTCATGGTGTTCCGGCATTTCAGGCCACCGCATACGGGTCGGCAATCGTCCTTCATGGTGAGGAAATCCCCACGCTTCAGCGAAGATTTTCTCGCAAGATTGCCTTCGTGGTCGACAAGATAACGGGAACGGTCTTTCCTAAAAGGGACGTTCGCGTCGAGAATGCAGGGGCGCTGACGGCTTTCAAAGAGAGTGGGGCTGCTGTCCATGAGATCGAAGTACGTGGACAAAAGATTCAAACAAGTCCGTCTCAAAATGTCGCAAGATTTCAGGAGATTCTTAATCCCGATGAGACTTTAATTTATTTTGATGGCGATACTCTAATCGAGAGAGATGACGAATACATCATCGTGACTGCTGACGGTCATGATCTAAGGGGGCTGCCAGCAAAGGCACCTACGCAGCTAAAATCTCAAGTTGTTTATGCCCTTTCGCTTCCCGTATCGGGAAAGAAGGTCGTGATGAACTCTCTCATTTCGAAGGACGACGAACCGATCGTGCCATTGATGGCCCGAATTGATTTTGATCCGCGCACAGACCTGATCGTGGGTGGTCAAGAGCACCGGGATGCATTCCATGCCATTCTTGCGACGGCCAGCCGTCGAATATACCTCCACTCGTCGTTTTTGAAAAAGGACAGCTTCGACAATGTTGTAGACCTTTTGCGTGGCGCTGTAAGGAGGGGGGCGCGCATAGATATATTTTGGGGAGCCGGAAGCCCGAACGAGCCAAAAGAAAAGACTCTTTTGGAAGCGACGGCGATCTCAAAGGCGATCTCGGGTGATGACTCTCTCAGAGGAAGTGTCACTATTCATCTGCGCTCCACCGGGTCGCATGCCAAACTGATTGTTGCGGACGATGGGCTCGGTGGTTGGATCGGAGCAATAGGATCTTGCAGCTGGCTCTTCAGCAAGTTTGATCGCCTTGAAGTCACTGCAATATTGCGATCGCCTGGTGTCGTAGCGCAGCTGGTTAGCAGCTTCTGCAAACTTATAGCGCAACCCGGCTTTCGGCCCGAAGTCGGTAGTGAACTTTACCTTTTGGGTAACGCTCTCAGGCATCAGCCTCAACAAGGAAAAATGACCGCGGGAGTAGTATCGGGCCAGATGCATGAAGCCCTCTTGCGCCACGCGAGTGGGACCGCCGAAAAGCGCTTCCTGATTGCCAGTGATCGGCTAGGAAATGCCGCATTTGCCAATGCAATAATCCCTTCTGAACACTTCCATTCGAGGACAGGTTTAACCCCCGTAGTCGTATACAGTCAGAACTCCGGTGCCATGGCCGAGGCCGGAGCAGCTATGTCGGTCGCAGTGGAAGCACTGGCAAGAGGCGTTCAGGTCGTGTCCCCGTCAGAGAGTTTCCACGCGAAGTTCCTCCTATGGGGCGAGGACGACGTGGTGATCACGAGTCTCAACATGGGCTCTGCAACAATCAGTCCAGACCTTCCGATGGGGGAATTGGGCGTTCATCTGTCAGGTTCGCAGATTGCAAGCCACCTTATTGATAGGCTCCGAGGGTGGTGGGCCTTTCTTTAGGGAGTTTTTGCTCACTACGAGGATGTTGGCATGCTTTTTGATGTAACCACCTATGAAGTTAGCGTCGAAATTGGAAACAGGCTTGCTCTGGACATAGCGTAAGGCTGGCGCCGATATTGCGTCCGGATCGCTGTCGGCGGGCGCAAATATGCGCCGGTCGTCAAGCAGATCGACCGCCGTCATTCCATCCGGCGGCTGCATGAGGTCGCGCAGCAGAAGTGTCGCTGGATCGCCCTCGGTAAGTGCGACGAGCGCAACCTTGGCACGCTTCTTTTGCGCCACGCCCAACTGCACACGCCAGCGGAACACATGCCCGTTACGATCCCGCCGACGGGCAGAGTGACCTTGCCCCCAGTTTCTATCCAGTTTTGAGTTCGTTTCCGGCGTGGGTTGTGCCCTGCTGGGCGGGTGAAGGGGCGGACGCTGGCGCGGAGCCTTTGGCATAGCGCAGCGCGAGCGACCGTCGCGGATTGAAGGTGCCGGCGAACTCGGCCGGTGTCTGCCAGGCGATTTGGGAGTGCGGCCGCGCGGTGTTGTAATCGGCGCGCCACAGGGCGATGGCTACGCGCGCCTGAGCCAGCGAGGTAAACAGCGTCTCGTTGAGCAGTTCATCGCGGAGTCGGCCGTTGAAGCTCTCGATGAAGCCATTCTGCATCGGCTTGCCGGGCGCAATGTAATGCCATTCGACGCGGCTCTGATCCGCCCAGGAAAGGATGGCGTTCGAGGTGAACTCGCTGCCATTGTCGCTGACGATCATCCTCGGCCGGCCGCGCTCGGTAATGAGCCGGTCCAATTCGCGGGCAACCCGCATGCCCGAAAGAGACGTATCAACGATGAGTGCCAGGCACTCTCTCGTGCAGTCGTTGACGACGGCCATGATGCGGAAGCGGCGCCCGTCGGTGAGCTGGTCCGATACGAAGTCGAGCGACCAGCGCTCGTCGGGCCTCAGCGGCACCAGCATCGGCGCCCTTGTCCCGATCGCCCGTTTGCGGCCGCCACGGCGGCGAACGGCGAGCTTCTCCTCCCGATAGAGCCGGAACAGCTTCTTGTGGTTCCGATCAGGCCCTCCCGCCTCAGCATCACGAGAAGACGCCGGTAGCCGAACCGACGACGTTCCTGCGCGATCGCCTTCATCCGCTCGCGAACCTCGCGGTCGTCCGGCCTGCTGGTCTCGTAGCGAACCGTCATGCGGCAACAGCCGATGGCTTTACACGCCCGCCGTTCGCTCATCCCGAAGCCTTCCTTCAGGCGAGCGACAGCTTTCCGCTTGGCGCGGGCGTCACCATTTCTTTCCCACAAGATCCTTCAACGCGGCATTGTCGAGCATGGCGTCGAAAGCCGCTTTAGCCGCGTGTTCTCGTCCTCCAGCGCCTTCAGTCGCCGAGCCTCGGAGATATCCATCCCGCCGAGGCGGGCCTTCCAGTTGTAGATCGAGGCGTCGCTGACCCCGTGCTTGCGGCACAGATCGGCAACCGATACCCCGGCCTCGTGTTCCTTCAAAATTCCGATGATCTGCTCTTCAGAGAAGCGGCTAAGTTTCATGTCCTGGTCCTCTCGATGGGCCAGAACGAACTTCAAACCGGATTAGATCAGAGGGGCAAGGTCACCGCCCAAAACGATCATTGCTGCCGACGACCCGTCGCTGAGCGAAAGAGCCAGGGCCGAGGCGCTTTGGAATGACGACAATATAAAAAGGCGACAATCCGATCCTTAGCAGACAGCGTTCGAGTGCTTGCAGCGCTCTGGACATCTGCCTGGGAAGTCGGCCAAGGCGCGAGCGTCGCCAACGCCAAGATCCGGACCTACAAGGAGGCCGAACTCAAACCGGTCTATCGCGACGATCCGCAATTCGTCCCGAGCCTCAGTTTGGATGAGATGGCACAGAGCGGTAACTTCGAACCATAGCAAGCGAAAGGCTTTCATCGAATCGAGGGTGATTGTTCGCATGTTAGGGCTGGCTGTTTGCAGAGTTCCGCCTCGGGCAAATCAAGAACGGGGGCAAGGCGGAGATTGTGGGGCACCGTACGCCTCCGACGATGGCCGCCTTGCGCGAGCATGGCACGGTAGCGAGGCTGCGCTCTTAAGGTTGTCCTTACGAGCGTAGTTAGCAGCACAGCATGAGCCATGTGACGTTATTGACCGGGCCTGAGCGCCGTCGTCGTTCGAGTGAAGAGGATCAGTGCCGGATATGGCCTCGGCATTCGCGCCCGGGGCCACGGTGGCGGCGGTAGCGCGTCAGTACGATGTCGCAACCAGCCTGATCTATAAGTGGCGCCGCACGGTGAGAGCCCGCGCGACGGGCTTTGCCGAAGTTGTCTGGTTCCCGATAAGCCTGTCGCCGCTTCGGTGCCGGCGCGCCACCAGCGGTGATCGAGCTGGAGATCGCCGGCAAGGTGCGGCTGCGGATTCCGCTGACCACGCCGCCAACACTGGCGGCAGCGATGGTGAAGGCGCTGGGCGTTTCATGATCCCGGTTCCGAGCCAGGTGCGGATCTGGTTGGCGGTCGGCCGGACCGATATGCGTCGCGGGATGCAAGGCCTCGCTCTGCAGGTTCAGGAGACGCTGGGCCGGGACCCGCATGCCGGCGATATTTTGTCTTCCGCGGCCGCAGCGGCAATCTGATCAAGATTATCTGGCATGATGGGCTCGGCATGTCGCTGTATGCAAAACGGCTCGAGAAGGGCCGGTTTCTATGGCCGTCGCCGGGCGGACGGCACGGTTTCCATATCACCGGCGCAGCTCGCCTACATGCTCGACGGGATCGACTGGCGCAACCCGCGTCACACGTTCAGACCGCAGCGCGCGGGCTGAGTTTTTCTTTGAGTTTGCGCCATTTTCCGCGAGTCAGCGGACGCGTTTTATGATTCACTCCAGGGCATGGTTGCCACCGCCCAGGATGCTGTTCCGGACGACATTGGCGCGCTGAGAGCAGCGCTGAGCGCAGCGCTGGCCAGAGCCGAAGACAAGGCTGCGCGCGCTGTGCTGGTCGAGGCCGAACTGGCGATCGCCAGGGCCAAGGCATCGGATGATGCGGCGCTGATCGCACATCAGGATCTGACGATCCGGAAGCTGCAGCGGGCGCTGCATGGTCAGAGTTCTGAACGTGCCGCCCGCCTGCACGAGCAGATGGAACTCACCTTCGAGGAACTCGAGAGCACGGCAACGGAAGACGAGATCGCCGCCGAGCAGGCAGCGGCCCGGACCACCGAGGTGGCGCCTGATGTGCGCAAGCGACCGACGCGCCAGCCATTTCCCGAGCATCTGCCGCGCGAACGCGTGGTCGAGCCGGCGCCGACCGCTTGCCACTGCTGCGGCGGTCATCGGCTGCGCAAGCTGGGTGAGGATATCACCGAGACGCTGGAGGTGGTGCCGCGGCAATGGAAGGTGATCCAGCACGTGCGGGAGAAGTTTACCTGCCGCGACTGCGAGGCGATCAGCCAGGCTCCGGCGCCGTTCCACGCCACCCCGCGCGGCTGGGCTGGCCCCGGCCTGCTGGCGATGATCCTGTTCGAGAAGTTCGGCCAGCATCAGCCGCTCAACCGCCAGGCTGAACGCTATGCCCCCGAAGGCGTGCCGCTCAGCCTGTCGACGCTCGCCGGCCAGGTCGGCGCCGGCGCCGCGGCGCTGACGCCGCTGTTCAAGCGGCTCGAAGCCCATGTGCTGGCCGCTTCACGTCTGCACGGCGACGATACGACGGTTCCGGTCCTGGCCAAGGGCAAGACCGATACCGGCCGATTATGGACCTATGTGCGCGATGACCGACCTTTCGGCGGCGCCGATCCGCCGGCGGCAGTGTTCTATTATTCTCGCGATCGTCGAGGCGAACATCCCGCGGCGCATCTCGCCGGCTGGAGCGGCATTCTGCAGGCCGATGCCTATGGCGGTTATGGCGATCTCTATGCGACGGGCCGTCAGCCGGCGCCTATTCTGGAAGCCAACTGCTGGGCCCACAGCCGGCGCAAAGTGTTCGAGCTAGCGATGTCGAAGCGGCGGCGCGCAAGAAGGGGCACGGCGAAGCCCAACCTGGTCTATCCGCTGGCGGTCGAAGCCGTGAAGCGCATCGATGCCCTGTTCGATATCGAGCGCGAGATCAACGGCCTGTCGCCGGCCCAACGCCACGCCGTGCGGCAGGAGCGGAGCGTGCCGCAGGTCACCGAGCTTGAGCGCTGGATGATCGAGACGCGCGACAAGCTCTCGCGCGGACACGATCTGACCAAGGCCTTCAACTACATGCTGCGCCGCTGGTCATCCTTCACCCGGTTCCTCGATGATGGGCGCATTTGCCTATCGAACAATGCCGCCGAGCGAGCCCTGCGCGGCATCGCTCTCGGCAGAAAGTCCTGGCTGTTCTGCGGTTCCGATCGCGGCGGACAGCGCGTTGCCGTTCTCTACAGCCTGATCTCAGCGCCAAGTTGAATGACATCGACCCTCAGGCTTGGCTCGCCGATATCCTGGCGCGCATCGCAGCCCACCCAGCCCATCGGATCGATGATTTGCTGCCGTGGAATTGGAGATCCGCACAACTGCGGACCCAACCAGCGGCGGCCTGATCATGCAGCGCAATAAGGTGCATCACGTATACACCGTCGAACGTGTCGCCAGGGACCTCGGCGTCAGCGAAGCGCTCATCCAGGACCTGACCCTCGGTCTCGAGCCCGAGGACGGCGTCATCTGGGTGTACGGGGCCATCGATGACGACGGGATCTTGGCCTTCACCGATGAAGGCATCGAGGAGGTCAAACTCCTCCTCGACGAATATCATCGCGTCTCCCCATCGAAAGCTTGACCCCAGCACCGCTGTGCTCAGGTGCTCATGGCCGCCGGATACGCACGTCTGCGGTCTTCACCGGATGCGTACGGGGCACCCCCAACACCCTCCCGTTCTCTGGCTCTACGCCACTCCATCCTCTCATCTGCCAGCGAGCGGCCTGTCGGGGGAACGCAGAAATTAGGGCTTGCCTGCCTTGGTGTAATACGTCTCGATCGCCACAGCGCTGATGCTCCCGACTACTTGCCCGCCAGACGAGCGAGAGGGCACGCACCGTGACGAATAAAGCGAATACACTCAGCAGCAGCATGACAACCGGTTGGACGAATGCGAAGAAGGTTGTCGCGTCCTTGCAAGCATCTGGCCCGACGACTTCGCCGGCCAGCCGATAATAGTCGCCGAAGATATGTCCGAAGGTGGCATCTGCTGGAAATCGGAAGAAATCATTCGCTCCTGCGGCCAAGGGACCCCATTTGTCTTTGACTTCGGTACAGAGCTTGCCCTCGCCAAGGAACACGCGCCAGAAATGCCCGAGTGCAAAAAGCGGCAGGATCGAGAAGAAAACATAGGCGAGAAACTGGGCTTTTCGCCCAAGGCCTGTTGACGGCGACGCATCCCAAAGCCGGAACGGATATCGCTCGTACCAGGTTGGGCCTGAGCGATGGGCATGCTCGCGCATGACCGCTGCGTTGAGGATGAGCAAGATCGACACGATCAGGATGGCCCACATCGCTACGATCGAGTCCAGCAGACCTGGCACGAACGAAAAGCCGACAACTACACTCAGCTTGGGATCGATGTCCGAGCCTTGTGTTTGGCCATGCGCGACAATGACGAACAAGGTTGTCGCGAGGGCAATCGAGAGCCAAAGCTTCTGCGTTGTCGCAAGCGTAATGCCATTTGTCGCAGGATCATCGCTAGGATGTGGCTCGCCTGCATTCAGCTTCGAATTCATCTACGTCTCTCACTTCAGAGGTTGAGCAATAGTCCGGCTACGGCCGGCAAGGTGCCTTCGACGACCAGACTTGGCTTAGCGTCGATCATGACGAAGCTGGCGGTTGTGAGGGTCACGCCGAGGGCCTGCACCGCCGGTGGCAGAGCCAAGCCTGCACCTGGCGCGGCAAGTGCCTCATTCAGCAGGCCGCCCAACTGGTCCATTACCAAGTCGTCGAGATGTAACGCCTGAGCGGCATTTCGCGTGAAATCGTTCGAGATGTTGAACTCCGCGATACGACCGGTAAGCGCGACACGATTGTCCGCTACTGTCGGTTTGAAATAAGCCACAACGCTGCCATTGGAGCTTGGCACGACTTCGGGACGCACGTGAAAATGCACCTTGGCGCGAAGTGCCGGACTTTCGATCGAAAGGAGGGTGCCGTTGTGCGTCAGCCTGCCGCCAAGGTCGATGTGTCGCTTTGTCCAAACGGACCCGATCAAGGGATCGACCTTGGCCACAAGGTCGGACAGGCCAATCGTCAACGCGATGGCGACGGGCTGCGCTGGATCATTTCTGCTTGCAGTGATGCCAACTGGGAAATTGATCGCAATGCCTTCGATGGTTTTGGAAATGACGGCAGGCGGGAGGTCAACGCTTTTGGCGTATCCCGGTAACAGCCCAAGGATCATCCAGAAGCATGCCGTGACTGCTCTAAGGCCCATTCTCGCGCTCCACAGTGTTCTGTCCACCTGCTATTGCCGCTGTTGTCTTAGGATCACGATCAATCTCAACGCAGCCTAGTCGGTCGCCATCCAGTCTGCCGCGTAGGCACTACCCTCGATCCGGCTCTCGTCGGGCCGATCATAGACGATCAGGTGACCGGGCTTCCCGTTTCGCTCGAGAAAGCACAACCCTTCCGGCTTTTCGCTGCCAGTCGGCCAATCGTAGAGCTTTTCGGGGTGCTGGATAAGCGGGGTCACGTCTGGCTTCCAGCGATAGAGTCGAAACGGGCCCATGGCATCGCCCACCAGGCCCGCGATGATAAAAATGTCGGTTCCATTCTGGCTAAGGTCACAGATCGCCAAGCTACCGAGATCGAGAAAGGACAACCTGTAGCTCTTACCTCAAGGTCCTTGTTGAGACTTAGGTAAACGATGACGGCGCTATTGTCGAGCCGCGGACCGCGAAGCCCCAGAAGGACCTCGCTTTCAGTTACGATCAGACCTTCAATATCGAGGCCGTTCTCCTTGCACGGCAGATCGAGGAATGGCTTGAGATAAGCATCGCCGGCCAGTACTCCGCGAATGGAACCTGGCCCCTTCCTTGGGACGACTTTCACCGCCCCCAGGCGCAATGCATCGTCCATGAGGGGGATGCGCGCCAGCAAATGCCGGCTTGGCCGGGGGCGTATCTTGGACCGGAGTTGATCCTTATCGTCGTCCTCGGAGGTCAGACGGACATGACAATGCGAGCCGCAAAGCCAGAGTGCTCCTTGAGCGACATTGACCGCTTCCAGGTCCAGATCCGCTCCCCCTTTCTTCTCCCCGGCGCCGGGCCAGCGCGCAATCAAGTCGTCAATTCGATACTGACCGGCGAGCACATATCCGGCTTCGTTCGCCTTCAGGCACTCGAAGGTCCGCCCTTCGTCCGAAACAGTCCACAACAAGCTCCTGTCGGCCGCTAGTTCGGACAAATTGTGCAGCACATCTTTGTGGCCGCCGCAGCGTAGTCGAGCCAGATGCGCTATGCCGGCTTCTTCGCCATGGCGCCCCTTCAACTCAAATTTCAGTGCTGCCCACTGCGCATGTTTTCGAGGCGCATCATTCTCCGGAATACTGCCATTTTCCAGTCTGCGTACAGCCAGATATTGGCATTTGCCGAATTTCTTGGCCGGAAAATTGACCATTTGCGCAAAATTTTTCTTATTCGATCGCCGATGCTTAGAATTCAGGAGATGCTATCCATCAGTACCTCGAGCTACTGGACCATTTCCAGAAAATGTTTCGAAAACAGCGGGCTTCGCGGTGAATGTCGGCGTGACCGTGCGACCGGTCGGACGAACTGGGAGGCCGGTAATGGGCTCCGATAGCACCCCACTCCGCCCAAAAACCCGTTCAACTACGATGCGTACGATCAACCGCGCATCGCGATCCCGCTTAGGCCCAAAAGTGCAAGAACCTGCAATCATTGTAGGATCATTCCTCGATGGGCCCCGTGCCGATGATGACGGCGTTGTCGGCCATCCTCGGAACGAGCTTCAAAGATTGATTCAGCACCATCACTTCGGTCGCGGGAATGTCCACCGACGTTGAAGGGATATTGCCCGAGGCGCGATACTCACCGTCGATTAGCAAGGCAGCCATTTTGGCATTCTTATCGCCCGGTAGCGCGGCCCGGATCGCATCGGCGAGCAAACCTTGTGTCAGTTTGGGCAGCGCGACGATTGTAAGGCCGACAATTGCCTGTCCCGCAGCGCAAGTGAGCAATCCAGGGTTGCTTGTAATAAGCTTCTCCAGCGGTGGATCGGACTTGAGGAGGACTTCTGCCTTGCCGAAAGAAAGAGTCGCCTTCAGCGTGTCCGGGCTCGGCGCCCAGGTGATGCTGCTCGTCAGCTTCGGCGTGGTCAGCGAAGCCGATGCGTCGAGATGAACCGCGAGCTTGCCGCTCGGACACGCCAACAAGTTCCCGAAATCGGTCCATACGATGTTCAGCCAAGCGTCGAGACCCGCCTGCGCGGACGCTTCGATCGTCAGGTCCAGACCTGTAAGATCGGGTTTTACGACGAGACGTGCGCTGGGCATGGTCGCCGCCGAAGCATCAAACGCCGTACCGCCGGATACTTTGGCAAGCCCTCTCAGATCCGTGGCCTCGATCGTCTGTAGAGCAGCTTCGCAAGCCAGTTGCAGCCCAGATGACCAAGCCGTGGTGCATTTGGTCACCTCTTCGCCACAAGACTTTATGCGGTCGATGCAATTGCTGTCGTCATGAGATTTGCAGATCAGTTCCTTAATGGGTTTACAGACTTCCGAGCAACCTGGAACAAACCGGGGGCAAAAGCTGCACAGTGTTCCAGTAACGGTCTCTTCGCAGATGTTAATTTTACAGCTCAGAATGTCGCCGCAGCTTTCCACGCCCTTGCACGGATTGCCGCACGACGCATCGGCGGGTACAATCGGGATTTCGCCGGCATCGAAGGTGGTGTCATCCTTGAAATGAGCTGAGATGCTCGGGTCCAGTTTGATCCACGCCGCCTCAAGGAGATGTGCAAAACCCGGCTTTGCAACCGCAAGTGACAGGCTGTCATTGGTTTCTCCGACGACCGATAGACGTGCTTTCTCCGACAGCGCGATTAGCCGGGCCAGCTGACCGGGTTTGAGCTCCGGCTGCGGAAGTTGGGCCGGTTCCTGTTCAAGCGAAGGAACTGCAAAGATCTCGACACCCTCTGGGGAGATCACGGCGGCGCGTCCGGTGAAGTTGATCGTGGTCGAGGGGATTGTCGTGGCAAGCTTGAAGGCGCCGTCGTCGCTCGCGACCTTGATGTCGATCGCCGGAATTTTCAGCAGGGATTCCGGAAGATTGGCGATAAGCCGCGCCACGACCTGGCCCAACCCGTCCTCGTAGGGGATTGTGAGCGTGGTTCCCCGATCGCCCCAGGCCACGCTCAGGTTTGATATTCGGATTTCGCGGGGCGCATAATTGACAATTACCCCGCCCGGTGCTGCGCGCATCACCGCCCAGGCCGTCAGGCTGAAGTCGACGCTAAGCTTGCCGCCGCCGAGAACGGCCTTGCCGGACGCGGTGGCTTCGGCGACGCCGTCCTGTAGTTTGACGATCACGTCGTCCGGCTTCACCGTCAAGACGACGTCTTCTACCTTAATCTTGGCGATCGCATCGAGGACGATCCCCTTCAGCCGACGCTCGAACCATCGTCCTTCCGCGTTGGCGATGGCCAAGCCAGCGAAAGTGGTAGGCGCGATCGTTTCCGGCGGAACAGAACCGTCCATGGCAAGCATCGCTTCGAAGGCTGCGAGATTGCTCGCGGCGGAATCATCGCGCAAGGCGTCACTGACATCGTGAAGACTTTTGCCTTTCGGCTTTACCGCGACAACGCCTTTCCCAGGCGCGTATGATGGCAAGATGGTCTTTGCCGTCTCAACGAAGGCGTCGCCATAGTTTGCGACTTGCGCGCCCGGACTTGCTGCAAGCGATCCGAGAAGCACCGCGATACCTGCGTTGCTGACATAGACCGCGGGCCGCGCCTTAGCTTGTTCCAGAAGATTTTCCGGAAGCTTCAGGGGGATATGCTGAGTGGGGATCTTCGCATTGAGCGCAGCGAGCGACGCCGTGACGACATTCTCAAAAAGGCCCGCCACTGCGTCAGGGAATTTCAGACCTCGCGCCCTGAGCGAGCGGATCTTGACGCCAGTGACGACAGGTTTTGCATGCAGCGCATCGTCCGAAACGAAAGGCACCACATCGAGGGTCAAGGTGAGGCTCGCGGACCCGATCTTGTCGCTCGAAAGTGTGACCGGGGCCGCGACGCGGAGATCGGAGGGATGGAAACTGACGACGGGCTCGCCATCCAAGGCCAGTTTCCAGCCCTCTTTCAGATCGGCGGTCGCTGCGGCGTTGATCAGGGAGTCCTTGATCGCCGCGATCACCGGATCGGCCGGGACGTCGATCAGGATGACCGCCTCGCCAAGGCCTGCCAAGGCGTCTCGGTTCTGCCGATCCGCGGCCTTTACAACATCTTCAAACTCGATCTTGCCGAGACGCTCTTCCAGGTAGCTCTTGGCAAGAAGAGGCAAACCCCACCAGAGTCCCGCTGCCAAGACGACCACAAAAATAGCAACTGCGGCTGTTACGCGATAGAATCTCATATTCCCCCCGTGTATGTCACCGAGGCGGCTACTTGCACCGCGTCAGCATCTCGTATCTCATCGAAAGTGATGACAACAGATATCAGAGGGGAATAAAATGTCCTATCCGGAAATTCCGCATGGCATCTAAGTCGAGCACTGTTCTACGTTCATTCGCGGTGATCTCGCATGTCTTGTATTCTTCAGAACGGCCCTCATGGTTGTGATGATATCGTGCGCGCCCATGGGTGCACAGTTAGCGAGAGTAGTAACGTTCGCTACGAATGTTCCAACGGTCCGATCGGCGCAGTGGGACAGACATTTCGTCTGGCGCTGGCAACTCCCGGCCATGTCATTGTCCAGCATAGCGCTGGATTGGATATGTCCTCGAGCTCTGATATCACAAGGCAGAACTCGTATCTCTTGGTGGATCGTTCCGGCCAAGCACGGCTGAGCCAGTTTGCTTGGGCGCCAGCGACAAGGTTAAGGACGCGATCGAGTTACAAGACGTCGATATTTTGAGCGCAACGACCATCGGCCTTCAGCACTTGGCCCAGTTACTTGCAAGGGTGGGCCGATCCTGACCGCTAAGTCGTCGTAGGCGTTTCCACGTGACTGGGCTTCCAATTGCCATAGCCGCCGCGCTTGTTGCCAAGTTTACCTGTATTTTACGCGCAGACGGCAATGATCTCCCACTTGGCGCAGGAGAGCAATTTGGGCCAATTCAGCGAGGAGGCGGTCCACAGCTACCTGTTCAAGAGCGGGTTAACCGACCTGGTCGACGACACGGCGGCGTTAAACGAAAAGCCTGGGGACGACGAGGACCACTTCCAACTCTGGCGAATCATCAAAGCGCGGGCCCTAGCCAAGCTCAGGAGACTGCACAATTCGGTTCGATACGGAGAGTTTCTGGGCAGCAAGATTAAGCTGCCCACCGACCACACCCGCCCAATGGAGCTCGATCTCCTGGGGCACCAAGAGGATGGGCTCTTCATTCTCGAGCTAAAGGTGGACCGTGCGGCAGAGCGCAACGCGTTTTCCGAACTGTTCGCCTACAGCAATTACATCGCCGGCATGTTCGCCTTGTCCGGCCACAAAGACATTACCAACGTCCTGGTTTCGACGATGGACGTGAAGATCACCCGCCAAGCCTATCTATATGACCTGCTGATCGCCGACCGCGATGTCTTAATTTATGCGCCGGTTTTCGTCACCGACGCGCTCGAAAGCCTGAGCCTGCAGCTCCATGTGCCGAGCGACGATGAGTTCAGGCGCGTCGCATGACGCCTGGGATGTGTGGTAGTCACCATCGATGACATACCGGGCTGGATCGACAACAAGGAGGACGACGGCTCGCCCAACGAGTGGACGCGAAAGCACCTCACTGGGCTCAGCAATTATGCAGCCCAGCTGATGGAGGCAGAACGGCTGCACGGCTTCTGCTTCGTTAGGAAGTTCTGGGACTCAATCCCTTGGTCGAACCGGAGCAGCCTGTTTATCTGCGCTCTGAACCCTTTCCGGCTGGCCGAACCCGAGCGTGCTAACGCAATTACCGAACAACTCGATGAAGTGCTTCATGCAAAGCTGATCGAGGCTCCGCTCTACGCCTTCGATGGACGGCTGATCCGGCTCGCTCAACGCGTCGCCAATGACGGCCTGACGCATGGCGGCCTTGGCGAGGTCGAGTTGCCGTTGTGGAGCGCGGTCGTCACCTCCGTGAGCGAGGTGGCGATTTCGCACAACTTCGCATTCCGGCCGACCGGGATGATGCGCGAGGCCTTCGTCAACTACCTCAACGCCTTCTATGCGCGGAATGCGTCAGTGGCCGGCTATCAGGAGGATGTCTCCAAGCTGAAGGTCAACGAGATCTCCAACTGGCTGCGGGCGTGGACGTTCATGGAGATGTGCGGCTTCCAAGCTGGCGAAGTCCCCGAAACGGAGGATGACGATGACTAATCTAAGCCGTCATCGGGCCAGCCTGGACCAACGCTTTGGTCGTGTCGCTTCGGAGGTTCTGAACCGCAACGCCCTGTCCCAAGCGTCGCATCATTTCAAGTGAGTGAGGCTGTTCCTAGTCCTAGGAGGTTGAAGCTTCTAACCGCAGATTGCCTCGCGATCGAGAGTTCTGAGCGCGACACTAGCGAGCGAGCAGATTGTGGCTCGCATCTTCCGCGTGGTAGTCGTGAACACCAACGGGAGGGCAACCATGGATTTTTCGGTCGTAGCGCCGTCGCGCGGCACTCCAAATTCGACCACGACAGTCGTCCTCCAACAAGACCGATGGGACGACTTCGGGTTCAAAACACAATATCACATCTTCTATTACGGCTCCGGCGAAGAGGTTTTCATTGGAAATGTGAAGATCCTGCGGAGGGGGCAGACAACCTCGATCGCAAGCATTTTGCCGGTTGGGCCGCTTGCGCCGCTGTCCGAGGAATTCTGTTCACTTGGTCAATCGTTAGACTACTATGAGCGGCTCGCCTCTATTCCCAAGGATCATCGCGATGAGATCACATCCTTTTTGCGCGATTCGGTTGCCACTCCCGATCACGCGAAATTGTTTGAAAACGAGGAAGGATGGAGGACCTCAATCACACGGGACCTGGATACCGCCAGCTATGTCCCATTGGCCCAGATGCTCCTTGAGCGGGACTACAGCGCGCTTCCGTCAGTGGGGCTGGCGCTGACCTTTAGCTTGGCGGGATGGTCGGCACCGCTGGAGCTTCATTTCGAGGCCCCAACCGACGACTCCACATACTTTGCAAAGACAGGGAAGCTGCCAGAGAGAGTTGCGGTCGTCACTGGGCGTAACGGGTCGGGCAAGAGTACGCTTCTGGCCAGGCTCGCCCGTGTCATTCACGCTTCGCAAGCCGAACGGGCTGGCGATCTCATTTCCCGACTAGGCACGATTGAGCCGGTCGGAATCGGCTTCTCCCGGATCATCGCTGTTGCATACAGCGCCTTCGATACCTTCCAAGTGCCAGGCGTCAGCCCGCAGGACAAACGCCAGATCGTCAGCGACCTGAGATCCGGCACCGGCCGCTACGTCTTTTCTGGATTGCGCGATATTGCGCGCGAACTGGAGGAGCGGCTCGACGAGGAGGCGGCCCGCCAAGGGCCTGGGCCCGACGATCCCTTCGCGCTCGACCGGCAAGATCGAACATACCTGAAGTCGGCCGATCAACTTGCGGACGAGTACGCGAATATCATCAATCTAATCATGAACTCCGACAGGTGGCGGTTGCTCGATCGGGTCTTAAAGCTGCTCCTTACCGATCCCTCGTTTTCCGACGTTCTGAATCAATCCCCCGATGCTTTGCTCGGCGATGATCGTAGGGCCACGTTCATGACTTGGAGCACGGGACACAAGATTGTCCTGCACACAATAGCAACCTTGGTCGCGTACACCCAGCCCAAGGCGATCGTACTGATAGACGAGCCTGAGAGCCATCTTCACCCGCCGCTGTTAGCCACGTTGATGCACGCCGTCCGCATTATCCTTGTTCGAAATGACTCCTTTGCCGTCGTTGCTACTCATTCGCCGGTCGTTGCTCAGGAGACGCTTGGCCGTCATGTCTCGGTGATCAACCACTCCGGCGACGTAGTGACGATAATGCCCTCCAGGATCGAAACCTACGGCGAGAGCATCGGCGAGATCACGGACGAGGTATTCGGCTTGAATGCCGGATCGGCAGATTTTCATCAGACGCTTCGTACGCTCGTCGAGCGCAAGCTCACTCTCGCCGACATTGAGAAGCTGTTCGACCGGGGATGAGCCTTCAGGCTCGCGCCTATGTCATGAGCCTGATTGCGTCGCGCGAAGGCTAACAGATGTGGAAGGTCGATCTCCCCGATGTCGGTGACATCGATGACCAACTCGACGCCGCCCTAATTCACAAGGACGGGACCGTCGCTTACCATCTGACCGACGCGGAGCGACTTGCGGTTGCCACGCTGTATCAGGGCTATGACAGCTTGCTCGGCGAACCCGACCCGAGTCTGATCCCTGTGACCCTCGATGCTTGCAAGGATGCGCTACACACCGCGTACAATGAGGTTCAGAAAAAGGGCCGCCTTTCCAAACTCCGGGGCACGCTGATGGCGGCAGTGATCGAATGTCCGCTCTGCGGCTTCGAAGCCGCCACCACGCTCGACCACCATCTTCCTAAGGACGATTATCGGGCCCTGTCGATTTATTCCCGAAATCTCGTTCCAAGCTGCCAACCGTGCAATCGAGCCAAAGGCACCCTAGAGCCGGTCGCGGGAAAGGGGATGATTCACACATACTTTCAGGATATTCCGGACTTCACATTCTTATTTGCCGAGGCCGGATACACAGCTGGTTCGCTCGTAGTTACGTTCCGAATCGACCCGACGTTGCTGCCAGCCGGACTAAGTGAGCGTCTGAAATTCCAGCTCCACCGCCTTAAGCTCAACGACCGCTATTTTGATCCGATCAACATCTTCCTCTTCAATCTCAAGCCGTCCTTACGAATGTTTCGTGGCAAGCCGAACGAAGCCGAGCTCATCAAGGCATTCTTCCTTGCATCCGCAAACTTGTATGACTGCGATTACAGTTTCAACCATTGGCGTGCGGCTCTGATGCGTTGCCTCGCGACCAGCGCTGATTTTCTGGCCGATCCATGGTCCTATCTCGACAAGCCGCTGCTTTCTCTAAAGGCGGGTTGAGTGACGAGTAATAGCCAAGTTTGGGAATCGGCAAGCCAAGAAATCCTCTGCAGGGCGGTCCGTCAGCTAGTCAAGAGCCCATATTTAACGAAGAGTCTTTCCGGCGTGGGCCGTTCGCTCCCAGGTGACGGCGATCTGCAGATCAGTCTGGCGATTGGGTAGTCGGCTTGAGTCCCTAAATTCATCCCATACGCGCTGCAGATCGGCCGTCGGTAGGACCTCAGTTTGTTAGATGAACATTGAGGCTGACTGCCCCGCGCTTGGTCCCCTGATGTTCAAATTAGAAGCAGCTTCTGGCGGGACCTACCACCAATCTGTTCTTGAGCAGTCGCAGAAACTAAACTTAGTGGTGGAGTTGAAGTACGAAGCGGACCGGTAGGTAACGCCGAGAGCCGATGCAAACAGGGCTGAAACGCGTGATGCTCTTTAGTGGATGTTGCGCCGTCGCACCTGGACAGAGTTGTCTGAGGATAAGTATGTTCGCCGGATGATCGGACAGAACGAAATAAAGGCCAAGGCCATTGAGTTTGACATCCTTCATCCGAATGTCGAACGCGATTATGTTTTTGGCTGGCTGCTAAAATCATTCACGAAAATGACTACGGGCTGTTCACACGCGAGCGTTATGCCTGCCTCAACCAACAGCGGCGGGGCATCTGCGACAACGGCCGTACCATCACCCGCGAGAAGATCGAGCAGCGCGTCCTCGCAGGCCTAAAGGAAAGGCTCGTCTCGGCAGATGCCGTGGGCGAGGTGATCGGAGCCTATACGCAGGAGACCAGCCTCGCCGCGCCAACGACGGCCATGGCTCGTTCGCTTCCATTTGTTCCTCCTGACCAGTTCGCGTGTGTTGCCGCGATAAAAAAGGCGAAATAACCTCTGGCTGCGCCGGTCGCGATCGACTTTTCGGTCACATCCTGATGTAAACGGAGTCGGCTTCAACCTTCACTTGATAGCTTTTGAGGTCGATACAGGCCGGCAGGGCGCGTGACTCTCCAGATCGATAATCGAAGGTGCCGAAATGATTGGGACACCGTAGACTATACCATCGGCGAGATGCACCTTTTCGTGCGAGCAGTGGCCATCCATCGCGAAGAACTTGCCGTCGGGCGACCGCACGACACAAACGTTCGGGAGCCGACATCGACCCTCAGGGCTTCCTCGGGTTGGAGTGCGTCGACGGTGCACGCGACTACCCAGTTTTCTCACTTGTCATAAGAGCTCCTTGAACATGGGTCGGTTCGAATACTCGCCGACATTGCGAGAGGTCGGCCCCGTCACAGGGCCGAGATTTTGATGTTGGATTGCTGGAAAATGCGATGTGTCTTGATCAGGCGGAGCCACCGCGGGTGTATTTCTTCGCCTTGATCCGCCTAGAGCATAATCTGACCTGATGGAATCGCGAGGGATTCCCATCGGGGAGAATATCTGATTCATCATGTCGGCTGGGTATGGAGGCCAGCAGGCATGGTTAGAGCCATATCGGAGGATTTGCGTTCGCGAGTGATCGCAGCGGTTGAGAGTGGCCTGTCGCGGCGGGCTGCGGCGGATCGTTTCGGTGTTGCCGCGGCAAGCGCGGTCCGCTGGGTCCGCGAATGGCGAGAGAGCGGCGCGACGCGGGCAAAGCCCCAAGGCGGAGACAAGCGCTCCCAGCGGATCGAAGCCTACCGGGATACGATCCTAGCGGTGATCGAAGGTCAGGACGACATCACACTGGTCGAGTTGGCTGAATTTCTCAGGGCGGAGCATGCGGTCGTGTTCGCGCCGAGCACGATCTGGCGCTTTCACTCGATAACCTTCAAAAAAAACAGCGCACGCCAGCGAGCAGGATCGGCCCGACGTGCTCGCGCGGCGACGCGCCTGGTTCAAGGCCCAGCCTGATCTCGATCCCGAACGGTTGGTCTTTATCGACGAGACCGGCGCATCGACGAAGATGGCTCGCCTGCGTGGACGGGCAAAGCGGGGCATGCGGTGCCGATCTCCGATCCCGCACGGGCACTCGAAAACGACTACTTTTACAGGCGCATTGCGCCTGACGGGCATGACTGCGCCGATGGTCCTCGACGGACCGATGACGGGTGAATGGTTCGCCGCTTATGCCGAGCATGTATTGGCGCCTACGCTTCGAGTTGGTGACATCGTCATCCTCGACAACCTGCCCGCTCACAAAGTCGCCGCCGCCCAAGCGATCGAAGCGGCCGGCGCGCGAATGCTCTTCCTACCGCCTTACAGCCCCGACTTTAACCCGATCGAGAATGCCTTCTCCAAGCTGAAGTCGATCCTCAGGAAAGCCGCCGCACGCAACATCCCCGAGCTTTGGGACGCAATCCGCGACGCCTTGCCACGCTTCACCGCCGAGGAGTGCTCAAACTACTTCTGCGCCGCAGGATACGAGCCTGAGTGATCAGATTCTGCTCTAGGAGCCAACCAACTCTGCAAACATTCCTATCCCCCTCGGAAACCGTCCAGAGTTCCGTTGGAGATAGGGAGCGTAGAACCCTGCAGAGAGCATCGGATGATCCGGAGGCAACGTGAAGAAGCCGCCGGCAGATTTTCGGCAATTTGCCGCTGAACAAAGACAGACTGGTACCGCGATACTCTCGCTCTCTGAGGTAGCATAATCCCAGGTCAATTCGACGTCACGAGAGATTTCCTGAATAGCGATAAAATCATAGGCTCCGAATCGGTTAGGCACGATCGCTAGATTAGGATTACAAGAATGGTTCGAACGGATAGCTGGCTCCTCAAAGAGAGCGTGGACATTCCAATCCATTTGAATTGTGTATATCGTCCTCACTTCCTCCAAACGGTCGATTAAACCAATCATGACAACCTCACCTGGCAAGAATTGACGAGCAGAGAAGACGCCATTCCCTTTGTTGCTGCCTGTATCTACGATTTTCGTGTTACGTGTATTGATTATTCTTGCGCATACAGCATCATCTTTCAATAGGGAATAGGATTTCTTCTTTTTATTCGGCATAACGCGATCCTTTTAATTAGACGCTGATCTAGAGCATCTAATGCTTTCGAACGCCTGCCGTGTGAATGGCGGCAGGCGGTACCGGTTCGGCAACGAAGTACATTCAAAATTTGTGCCCATTAGGATGACACGAGCTGAAGCAAGAGGTTTCCTTGCTGTTCAGCTATTTTTCCCGAGACCGGACATGAAAAGGCTTTGCAGCCGGTCGGGCGGACTCGACAAACCCGACAGAAATGTCGGTAAGCGTTCAATTTCTGCACATAGGCCTTTGTGAGCAGGATCGCAGAGATGTGTCCATTATCAATGCAAGAGATGGACGAACTTGGCAGTGGAAAGGTTGCGGTCATCACGGTGCTGGGGACGGCAATCGTCAGTCTGACGCGGTCGTGAGGCCCGTCTGATCAAAGCGTGTCTTGAGCCCGGGGTTTCGGTCGCGGGCTTGCGCTGGCGTACGGCGTGAATGCGAACCTGTTGCGCAACTGGATTGCGCTGCGTACGCCTCCGGCTAGGCCTTCACCGCCTTTCGATTACCCACATCGTCGGCTTGATTCAATGGAGATGCCGAAGGCGATGTCGTGCAAGCGGGTCATGCCGCGCCGGGCGACCATGTTGCCGGGAGGCGGATTATGTTTGCCGGCGAGATAGCCTCCACGCATGGCGATTTGCAGCAGGTAGGCGGCGAGCGTAGGCCGTTGGAGGCGCGGTCGCGTTCGGGACGCGTTGACGCACCAACTCGACCAGGCGCGGGTCCATCAGCGGCACCCGCGACGTCAAGTTGGGCCCGGTTGATCGATAACACCCTATTTGAGGCAGGTTCAGTCGGGGTGGATCTGCCCACTCCGATCACAAGCCGATCTTTCGACCCCGTGGTCGGCAATCCTCCATGGACCTTCGTGAAGAAGGAAGGCGGCGCCGAAAGGCGACGCGCTTCCGATACATCGACGCCCCTTCCGAGACGGAGCCCCGATTAGGCATTCCTGCCACTCTATCTAGCTGTTTGATCCCAGGCTTTGATGGTGCATACTTTTCGTCCGAATCAAAGGATGCGCTATGGGCCAGGTTCTTCATGGGAGCGCCACGACGACAGAGGCGATCCGTCGAGCGATACAGCATAGTCAAGAGAGCCTGAGGGCGCTGGCGAAGCGCTACGGCATCAATCAGAAGACGGTTAGGAAGTGGAGGAACCGGACGTCGGCCGCCGATCTTCCGACTGGCCCCAGAGATCCGAAGTCGACAGTGCTATCGACTGAGGAAGAGGCGGTCATCGTCGCCTTTCGGCGTTATACGCTGCTGCCACTGGACGAT